>NZ_JBXASF010000019.1:0-87859 GCF_058809015.1 Caulobacter sp. GW821-FHT11A05
GTCTACGCCGCCGGCGACCTCACCAACCCCACCTTGCCCTCGGTCACCACGGCGTCATGGCAAGGCGCGATGGCGGGCATCTTCGCCCAGCAGTCGATGCTGGTTTGAGAGCATGAATGCCCTTCTCCGGTTGCCGCTGACTATCATGGTCTGAAGGTTGCGGGCCGGGGCTCCTGCCGCGACAGGAAGGGTTCGCCTGGCGCCGGGACGAGTTCAGCGGGTCATGCGGTAGCGGATCGGCACGGACTTGGGCCCGTTCACGAAGTAGGAGTGGATTTGCGTCGCCGGGCCGGAGAGCTCGACGCTCTCAAGCCGCTCGATCAGACGCTCGAACAACAACCGCATCTCCAGCTTGGCGAGATGCTGGCCGAGGCAGACATGGGCGCCGTTGCCGAAGGCGATGTGGCGGGTCTGGCGGTCGAGACGGAACTCATCGGGCGCCTCGAAATGGGCCTCGTCGCGGTTCGCCGAGGCGTAGCACAGCATCAACCAGTCGCCCTGGCGGATCGGCTGGCCGGCGATCTCGGTGTCGGCGGTCGCCGTGCGCATGAAGGTCTTCACCGGCGTCTGAACGCGGATCGCCTCATCGACGAGCGCCGGGATCAGGCCGCGATCAGCCTTGACCGCGTCGAGCAGGGCAGGGCTCTGGGCAAGCGCCAGCATGGCGCCGGCCGTCGATGACGAGGTGGTGTCGTGTCCGGCGGTGGCGATGATGCCGTAGTAGCCCAGCTCCTCCTCGTGGGTCAGGGCCCGGCCATCGATCTTCGCGTTGGCGATGACGCTGGCGATATCCTCCCGCGGATTGGCGCGACGATCCTCGGTGATGTTGCGGAAATAGGTGTCGAGTTCCCCCACCGCCGTCGCGAACGCACGCAGAAGCGCGGTCGCGTCCTGCGGGTCGGCGGCCGCGAACTGGTCCGGGTCGCCCGGCGCGAAGATCTCCTGCGTGAGCCGCAGCATCAGCGGCTCGTCCTGTGGCGGCACGCCGAGGATGTCCATCACCACCCGGAGGGGATAGCGAAGCGCGATCGCCTCGACGAAATCGCATTCGCCCCCCAGCGCCGCCATCCGGTCGACGGTCTCGCTCGCCAGCGCGTCGATACGGGCCTCGATGGCCTTCAGGTTCTTCGGCATGAACCAGGCCTGGGTCAGAAGGCGCAGCTTGAGATGCCGCTCGCCATCCAGCTGGACGAGGGATTCCGCGAGATGCGGACTGCCGCCGGTCATGCCGCGGGTTAGATCGTCCGACGCCTTGTTGACCAGCATGGGATTGCGGTCGCCATTGTGGAACAGCTCGTTCTGGCGGCTGATCGCCTGCACATCGTCATAGCGCGTCACCACCCAGAAGGGGTCGTAGCCGGTCGGTTCGGCCCGCCCGAGCGGCTGGTTCCCGCGAAGCCATCGGTAGGCGTCGTGGATGGCCCCGGAGGCATAGGCGGCCGGACTCACCAGGGTCGCGGCGATGTCGTCGGGCAGGCGCAACGCGGGCGCGGTCAACGTCGGCATGGGCAGTCCTCCGGGCGGAGCGGCGGGCGCTCCTTGTTCCCCTGATCTGGAGGCAGGCGGACACCGACGGCCCCCACCTTTCGGATGGGGCGGCGCGTCTGGCCGCGAGCACTGTGGGACCAGGCGCGACAAGACGCGAGGACCCCGATGGCCGACGGAACGACCCTGCCTGACTCCGCGAACCTCTACCTGACCGGCGCCTATGCGCCCGTCCTCGACGAGGTGACCGCGAGTGACCTGGCGGTGATTGGAGAGATCCCCCGGGATCTGAACGGCATGTTCGTTCAAAACGGCGCCAACCCGCGGTTCTCACCGGGAGCCGGACATTCCTGGTTCGACGGCGACGGCATGGTTCACGGCGTGTCCCTGGACGACGGCAGGGCCACCTTTCGCAGTCGCTGGATCGAGACGGCCGGGCTGTCGGAGGACCTCGCGGCCGGCCACGCCACCTATATCGGCTCGCTGGCCAAGCCGGGGGCCGGAAAGCGGCACAAGAATGTCGCCAACACCGATCTGGTCTACCATTCAGGCCGACTGCTGGCTCTCTGGTGGGAGGGCGGCGAGCCCCATGAGCTCAGCCTGCCGGACCTGCGGACCAAGGGGACCTTCACCTACAACAACACCCTCGCCGGCGGCCTGACCTCGCACGCCAAGCTCGACCCGAAGACCGGCGAGCTGTTCTTCATCTCCTGGAGCCCCAGGCCGCCTTTCCTGCACGTCGGCGTCGCCAGCGACCAGGGACAGATCACGCGCTACACCCCCGTGCCCCTGCCTGGGCCGCGCGTGCAGCACGACATGGCGCTCAGCGACCGCTTCGTCTGCGTCTTCGACTTCCCGCTGATGGTCGACATGAAGCGCCCCGGCCAGGACACGCTGGGTTTCGTCCTCGATGCCGGGACGCCGGCCCGGTTCGGACTGCTTGACCGGCAGAACGAGGCCGCGCCGGTGCGGTGGTTTGAAGCGACGCCCTGCTTCATGTGGCATGTCTCGTCGGCCTGGGACGAGGGCGACACCTTCGTGCTGGTCGGCGCCCGCATCGGGGGGGCCACGCGGGTGGACAGCGCCGGAGGCGTCCATGACGACCTCCCGCTGGTGGACGGCGAGCACCGTTTCGACTCCCATCCCTACATGTGGCGGCTGAACCTGAGGACGGGGGCGGTCACCGAGCGGCAGCTCGACTACGCCTATGTCGAATTCCCGCGCGTCAACGACGCCCACATCTGCTCGGGCGCCCGCTACAGCTACATGGCCGAGATCAAGACCACCGAGCGGACGCTCAAGGCCGGCGGGCTCCTGAAATACGATCTCGCGAGCGGCGATCGCGAACGTCTCCGCTTTCCCGACGGCCATATCGGCTACGAGGTGACCTTCGCGCCGCGTGACGGCGGCTCCGGCGAGGACGACGGCTATCTCGTCGGCTTCGTGACCAACGAGGCCGATCTCACCACTGAGTTCTGGATCACCCCCGCCCAGGCGTTCGCCGACGGGCCGGTCGCCCGGATCAAGCTGCCCCAGAAGGTCCCGCCGAAGTTCCACGGGCGGTGGCTTGCCGCCGACAAGCTGCGCTGAAGGAAACTGACATGACACCCCGCTTTGAGTCGCTCGATCTTACGATCGACGAAGGCCTCGCGCGCCTGACCCTGAAGAACGGCGCCAAGGGCAATCCGCTCGGACCGGTCTTCGGGCGCGAATTGCGTGAGGCCGCCATCATCCTCGACGAGCGCCGTGACCTGCGGGCCGTGCTGCTGACGGCGGAGGGCAAGAACTTCTGCGTCGGTGGCGACCTCACCGTCTTCGCGGCGGAGGCGGACCTGGCCTCGGCGGTGAAGACCATGACCGCCGACTACCATGGCGCGCTAGCCAAGCTGATGCGGATGGACGCGCCGATCGTGACGGCGGTCCAGGGCGCCTGCGCCGGCGCCGGCGTCGCGCTGGCGGCGCTGGGCGACCTCGTCGTCGGCGCGGCCTCGTCGCACTACACCATCGCCTACACGGCGATCGGCTTCTCGCCCGACGGGGGCTCGACCTTCGTGCTGCCGCGGCTGATCGGCATTCGCCGCTTCCAGGAGCTGGCGTTCACCAACCGGCGTGTGGCGGCGGAGGAGGCGGCCCGGATCGGACTCATCACGGAAGTGGCGGATGATGACGCCCTGCTCACGAGGGCCGAGGATCTCGCCCGGCGGCTTGCGGCCGGTCCGACCCGGGCGTTCGGCGCGACCAGACGCCTGTTGATGTCCACTTTCGAGTCGGGCCTCGAAACCCAGCTCGAATGGGAGGCGCGGTTCCTCTCGGACCAATGCCGCGGCCAGGATGTCGGCGAAGGCGTCCGGGCCGCGCTTGAGCGCCGTCAACCCGCCTTCCAGGGCCGCTGAGTCCGGCCGGCGTCCCGGCCACAGGTTTCATAGTCTCAGGATTTCCAATGGCTTTCTCTCCCTTCGACCTTACGGGCAAGGTGGTGCTCGTCACCGGCGGCAATGGCGGCATCGGCCTGGGCATGGCTGAGGGGCTGGCGAGCGCCGGCGCGACGACGATTGTCTGGGGGCGTGACGCCGCCAAGAACCAGGCCGCCGCTGAGGCGCTGGCCCGGCATGGGCAGCCGGTGGAGGCGCGCCAGGTGGATGTCGCCGACGAGGCGGCGATCAACGCCGAGATGGACCGGATCGCCGCGACCCATGGGCGGATCGACGCCGTCTTCGCCAACGCCGGCCGTGGCGCGCCGCCGACGCCCTTTCTCAACCAGGATCGGGCGCAGTGGGATGAGGTCTTCGCCACCAACCTCTGGGGCGTGCGGGCCACGCTGCAGGCGGGCGCCCGGCACATGGTGGCGCGCGCCAAGGCCGGGGAGCCGGGAGGCTCGTTGGTGACGGTGGCCAGCCTCGCCGGCATCAACGCCACGCCCTATCTGGAGGCCTACGGCGTCTCCAAGGGCGCGGTGCTCTCGCTTTCGAAGCACCTCGCGGGCGCCCTGGCGCGCTACGGCATTCGCTCGAACGCCATCGTGCCCGGGTGGGTCGAGACCGACATGACCTCGCGCTCGCAGGAGACCCCGGAGATCGAGAAGGCAGTGACGGCGCGGATTCCCATGCGGCGCTGGGGCAGGCCGGAGGACTTCGCGGCGATCGCCATCTACCTGGCGTCCGACGGCGCCCGCTATCACACCGCCGACACCTTCCTGATCGACGGCGCCTACGCCGTCACCATGGTCTAGGCGCTGTCCGAGAGCGCCACCTGACGCGCCTAGGCGACCAGGCCCTGGCGACGGGCCTCGGCCAGGGCGGCGGTTCGCGAGCGAACGCCCAGCTTGCCGAAGGCGTTGTGCAGATGCCATTTCACCGTGCTCACCTGGACCAGAAGGCGTTCGGCGAGGTCGGCGTTGGACAGGCCCTGGGCGACGAGCGAAAGAACCCGTCGCTCCATGTCGGTCAGTTCGGCCGCCGTCATGGGCTCGCGACCGCGGTCGTCGGCCTGGCTCGATGGCTCCCAGGTCTGGCCGGCGCTCAAGGCCAGACGTTCGAAGATGCCGTGCAGGGCGCCGTTTCGAGCGCCTTCGACGCGCGCCCGGGCGAGCAGATCGTCCAGAAGGGGCGCCAGCAAGACCTGCTCCTCCCAGATGGCCGCGCCCAGGCCGATCGCCGCCAGCTGCTCGATGGCGTGCCATGCCATGCGCGCGGCGCGCTCGGGCTCGTCCAGGCGCGCCAGACCGCCGGCATAGATCAGGCTGGCCTCGCCCCACACACGCAACCGACCCTGCTGCTGCGCGGCGCTGACGATGGGCTGCGCCAGCGAGATGGCCGATCTGGGGTGACCATGCAGGACGCGCCAGCGGGCCAGCGTCAGCCTTGCCGCCTCGTCCAGCCCGCGCGCCAGGCCAAGCGAGAGGCTGTCACCGCCGATCGCCTCCAGCTCGGCGCCAAGATCACCCGCCCGTCCGTCATCCGGATTCTGCAGCAGGAGCTTGCCCCGGAACAGTCGGACAAGGCGGCGCGCGCGCTCACCATGGCGGGAGGCCATGGTCGTCTCGGCCTCCCGCAACAGCTTCAGGCCGCGCGAGAGCCCGCCGTCCCGGGTCGCGATCCGCGCCGCCGTCGTCCAGCCGAGATAGGCCGTCTCCACGACGGTGTGCCGGGCGCCCTGGCGCAGGCTGGCCGCCGCCAGTTGCCGCGCGCGCGGCTCGTCGCCCTTCTCCCAGGCGATCGCCGAGCGGATCAGGTTCATCGTGTGATCGATGACCCCGGAGGCGGTCGCCTCGTTGAGAAGGCTGTCGGCTTCGGACAGCCGTCCAAGGTCCCACCTGTGCGCGGCGTCACAGATCACCAGCCAGGCCTCGAGGAAGCGCGCGTCGGCCCTTGCCGTCTCCGCCCGGGCGCGGGCGAGCGCCCGTTCGGCGCCCGGCGCGTCCAACTGCGCCAGGCAGGACCAGAACAGGGACACTGCCGCGATGGCGCGGAACCGCGGATCGGCTTGCGGATGTTTGTCCAGCCACCGGGGCGCGACGCCCATGACCCGTTCGAAGCGTTCGAGCCCGAAGTCGATGCTGATCGAGATCGCCTCAAGTTTCTCCCGCTGGGGCTCGGGCAGGCCGCCCATGACCGGCTCCAGGCTCTCCAGGAGACGCTCGGCCTCGGCGAAGTCGCCTGAGAAGATCGAGCCCAGCGCCAACTCCGGCGCGAGGCTTCGCAAGGCGCGAAGTTCGCTGGAAAGGCCCGCCGCCATCTGCCGGAACGACAGAACGTCGCCCCGCGCCGTGATCACGTCGTCGGTGTGGCGGGCCAGGATGTCCGCCGCCCGGTGCGGTTCGTCGGCTTCGGCGAACAGCTGGGCTGCGTATAGCCAGTCCTCTTGCGCGGTCGCCCAGTCGGCCGCGCGGACAAGGGCGGCGTTCAGCGCCTTCGGCCCATCGCGGCGGCGTTGGTGACGCACATAGTCGCGCAGCAGCTTGCCCGGCCGTCTCCAGAGGTTGTCCGCCGTTTCGATGAAGGCGCATTGCGCGCCGGCCAGCTCCAGCAGCCGCAGGCCGTCCGACCGCCCCGTCACGGCGTCGGCGAGCGCGGGCGAGAGCCGGTCGAGCATGCCCACCTCCAGGATGAACGATCGCACGTCCGGTTCGAGGCGCGGCAGGATGAGGTCGTCGAAATATCCGCGCAGCTCCGGCATGGCGCCGCTGAAGGCCGCGCGGATCTGGGACAGGGTGTGGCCTTGTTCCGCCTGCGCCTTGACGATGTTCCAGGCCCCGATCCAGCCGCCGAACCCATCGTAGAGGGCGCGGAGGTCGCGCTCGGTCTTGTCGTCACCAGGGTCGGCGCCCAGGAATTCAGCGAGCTCATCCTGCCGCAGCGCCAGCTCCGGCAGTCTGAACACGCGCACCTGGTTGCGCAGGCGAAGCCGCGGAAACGCGGTGTCCAGGGGGCGTTCGGTCGCCAGAACGATCCGGCCGCCTTCGGCGATGCGTTGCTCGACCTCGCGGGCGGATGGCGCGTCCCGCGGCGCGTCGATGTCGAGGACCAGGGTCGCCTTGGCGTCGGCCGCGCCCAAGCCTTCGACGACAAGGTCGCCGCGCGCGCGGAGATCTCCGGCGATCTGCGCGAGCAGCACCGTCTTTCCCGACACCGGCGGCGCCGTCAGCAGGACAAGGGGATAGGCGTCGAGCGACTCCAGCAGCCGCCGACGCAGCTTCCGTCGTTCGATGAGGCGGTGGCGGGGCTGCGGCAAGCTGAAGAACTCCGATCAGGCCCACCTTAACACGCGCGTGACGCCCCACCTCCGCCCCCATCCAAAGGTTGGGGCGCGAAGCGAGCCGCCGCGTTGGTCTGGCGCCAAACCTTGGAGCCGTGCCGTGATCGATCTCGACGAGGATTTCCTGTCCGCTGAACACCGGCAGATGCGCGACCAGTTGCGAAAATTCATCGCCAGGGAGGTCGCGCCCGAAGCGCCGGCCTGGGAGGAGGCGGGCGCGATCCCGGCCGCCCTGTTCCAACGCATGGGCGCGCTGGGCTATCTGGGCCTGTCGCTGCCTGTGGAATACGGCGGGTCCGAAATGGACGCCCTGGGTTCGGTGGTCTTCGGCGAGGAGCTGGGCCGCTCCGGATTCGGGGGCTTCATGGCGGCGGTGAGCGACCATGCCGACATCGCCGCCCCGATCATCATGCGCAACGGCTCGTCCGAGCAGCAGGCGGCCTACCTGCCGGACATCGTCGCGGGACGACGCATCGCCGGTCTCGCCGTGACCGAGCCGGGCGGCGGCTCGGACCTGACACGGATGCAGACCTCGGCGCGGCGCGATGGCGATGACTGGGTGCTCAACGGCCAGAAGACGTTCATCACCAACGCCCTCTGCGGCGAGATCTTCGTCACGGTCGCCAGGACCGATCCCGACGCCAAGGGGGCGGCGGGGTTCTCACTCTTCATCATCGAGAAGGGTGGCAAGGGGTTCTCAACCGGCAAGGCCTTCAAGAAGACCGGCTGGCTGAGCTCGGACATGAGCGAGCTGTTCTTCGAGGACTTCCGGGTCCCCGCCCGCAATCTTCTCGGGGAGGAGGGCAAGGGCTTCTACCTGATGATGCGGGGCATCGAGAATGAGCGCCTCAGCATCGGCTCGCAGTGCGTCGGCATGATCGAGCGCGGGCTGGAGATCACGCTCCAGCACCTGAAGCAGCGGGAAGCCTATCGGGGCACGCTCTGGGATCTGCAGTCGATCCGGCACGACATGGCGCGGATCGCCAGTGAACTGAGCGCCGCCAAGCTGCTGCTGTACCACGCCGCCGCCCGCAAGACCCGGGGGCAGTCGGCCCGCCTGGAAGCGACCATGGTCAAGGCCACCCTGCCGGAACTGCTGAAGCGCTCGGTGGACGTCTTCGTCCAGGCGCATGGGGCCCAGGGCTACATGCGGGGCTCGGAGATCGAGCGGCTTTGGCGCGACACACGCCCCCATTCCCTGGGCGGCGGGGCATCCGCGGTCATGCTCGACGAGGTCGCGAAGCTCCTTTGATGAGCCGAGGCGATGGAGTTCCTTGGGGATAGGTCACTCCGGCCGCCGCAACCTGTCGAGCACGCCATTCGGCGCGCGTCCGAAAAAGTGGCCGACCGTCCGCGGCTCGACATCCGGCTTCATTTTCCAGCGACGGTCGAACTCATCGCGGCGATGGAAGAGCAGGGGCGGCTCCTCGTGGAGTCCGGCCAGGCGACGGCCATAGTCGGCGAGGAGCGCGGTCCGGGCCGAGGCGTCCGCGTAGGGCACGGCGTTGGCGACGAACGGCGACAGGACGTCGAAGCCGCAGAAGGCGAGCACGCCGTTCTGGATCGGCCACAGATTGACCTCGAGCAGCCCGTTGATGCCGTCGGCCTCCAGCATTTCAGGATAGGCGGCCATGGTCGTGGCGAGCATGGCGCGCTTGCCGACCAGGCCGCCCCGCTCGTACCAGGCGCCGCCGCCGAACGCGAAGCCGGGGACGAACACCCGGTCGATCCAACCTTTCAGGATCGCCGGGACGGAGAACCAATACAGCGGGAACTGCAGGATCATCAGGTCGCACCAGGCGATCTTGGCGATCTCCGCGACGATGTCGTCCGCCAGAGTCCCGGACGCGTAGGCGCGCTTCTGTTCGGCGAAGTAGTCGAGCCGCCCGGAGGTATCGAAATCCTTGAAGTCCGTGGCGCGAACGACGGGATCGAAATTCATCGCATGGAGATTCGAGATGCGCAGTTCGTGGCCGCCGGATGAAAAGACCTGTTCGGCCACCTCCAGCATGCCGCCATTAAACGAATGGGGTTCGGGATGGGCGCAGACGACGAGCACCTTCGACACTTGGATTCCCCAAGACGATACGGAAGAGGACGGACTACGGCGGGATGGGCGCTCGGGGCCCCATCCTAAGTATGGGAGGATCGGGCCGGGCCTTGGTGGCGGCCTGAACATCTTGCGGGCGTTTGAATAATCGAGTGGAAGTGAGCTTGGCCGACAGGATGGAGTGAGGCGATGAGCGGGGGCGACCAGGCGCGGTTCACGGCGGAGGACGTTGAGGTTTGGGAGCGCGAGGGCGTCACCCTGCTCAAGGGCCTGTTCACGCCGGAAGAGTGCGCGGCGGTGCGCGCGGATTTCGACATCGTCTTTGGCCGCGAGGGGGCCGACACGCCGCTCGTCAAGAAGCGCGAGGGCGAGGTCGGGAAGTTCAACCCGGCGCAGTTCAAGACGCTGGAGATCGCGCCCTTCGACTGTTCGCCGGCCCTCAACCTGATCGGCGTGCACCCGGCCCTGGTCGCCTTCGCCAAGGCGGCGCTGAAGACCGATGCCGTCCACCTCTACCAGTGCCAGGCCTGGGCCAAGTTCACCGGCGACGCCGACTATGACCAGCCGTTCCACTGCGATTTCTCGAACCACACCCTGACCGTTCCGTCGGAAGACACGCGGAAGAACTCGGTGACCATCTTCTGCTACTTCACCGACGTCACCGACGCCCATGGCGCGACCCACTATGTGACCCGCACCGACAGCGACAAGGTCGCCGGGCCGGTAGAGTCCCTGAACCAGGACCCGGAAGCGCAGGCGAAACTGCAGGCGGGGCTGATGAAGTACTCGCGGTCGAGCGCCTCGCCGGCGGGGACGGCGATCGCCTACACCACCGACGTCTACCATCGCGGCACCAACCTGACGGCGCCCGGCGGCCACCGCTATGCGGTGATGGCCTGTTTCAAGAAGGCCGGCGACGAGAGCATCGGCTTCACCGCCTGGCAGTTCCATCACACCCGGCCGTGGTCGCGCATCTTTGACCACGCAACCCCGGAGCAGCTGGCCTGCTTCGGCGTACAGATGCCGGGCGACCCCTTCTGGACCGAGACGACGATCGCCCGGACCCAGGCCCGCTACCCCGGCTGGAACGCCGCGCCCTATCGCGCCGCGCTTCCCAAGGGATGAGCCGCGAGGTCGAGGTCGGGCCTGACTACCGGCGGGCGCCGGTGTTCGACGTCCTGCCAGGCGCGCCGGCCGGCCTGGTCCGCGCCTTCACGATGAGTTCGCGCGGCAGCCAGATCTATCCGGGGATCCGGCGGGTCGACAACGCCGTCACCCGCCGCCGGGACGCCCATGGCAACCGCCTGGCCGCGGAGGCCCACGAGCAGTCGGAAGCGGCGCCCTACGTCCGCACCGTCTGGGTCTATGTCCCCCGGCAGCTGCCGCCGGGCGCGCCGGCCCGGTTCATGGTGGTGCAGGACGGGCATGCCTTTCTGAACAGCCTGCCGCCGGTGCTCGACGCCCTGATCGCCCAGGGCCGCGTCCCGCCCCTGGTGGCCATCCTGATCGACAGCGGCGGCGGCGACGCGCAGGGGTCGCAGCGGGGGCTGGAATACGACACCGTGTCGGGCCTCTACGGCGACTTCATCGAGACGGAGGTGCTGCCCCGGGTTTCCCTGGAGACGGGTGTCACCCTGACCGAGGATCCGGAGGGCAGAGCGACCATGGGGGTGAGCTCGGGCGCGGCCTGCGCCTTCACCATGGCCTGGTTCCACCCGGACCGCTGGCGGCGGGTGCTGTCCTACTCCGGCACCTATGTGAACCAGCAGTCGCCGCCCGACCCCGCCACACCGCGCGGCGCCTGGGAGTACCACGCCACGCTCATCCCCGAGGCGCCGCGCAAGCCGCTGCGGATCTGGCTGGAGGTGGGGGAGAAGGACCTGCACGCCGACGATCCGGAAGAGACCTGGCACAACTGGCCGCTGGCCAACCGGCGCATGGCGGCGGCCCTGGCGGCCAAGGGCTACGACTACCGCTTCACCCTGTCCCGCGAGGGCCGGCACTTCGATCCGCGCGTCCTGGAACACACCCTGCCAGGCGCCATCGAATGGCTCTGGCGGGACGACGCGGTCTGACGGCGAGCCGTCAGACCTCGCGGACGACGACCGGCTCCAGGTCCACCGCCGGCTTGTCGGCGGTCTCGCCCGTCCGATGACGGGTGAAGAGGGCGCGGATCATGAAGAGGACGAAGGCCCCGACCCCGACCGAGAAGACCAGGTCGCCCGGCACCCGCATCCAGACCAGGGTCTCCATCAGCGGGCTGTGGATGACCTCGGCGCTGCGCGCATGGGCGTAGTCCTGGGTGAAGCTGGCATAGGTCTGGATCAGGCCCTGCGGGAACAGCGACAGGAAGACCATCATGGCCAGGCCGATGTTGAGGCACCAGAACGAGGTCTTGAGCAGGCCGTTGCTCCAGCGGGCCGGATCGGACAGGCCGCGCATGCAGAACAGGGTCAGGCCGATGCCGAGCATGCCGTAGACGCCGAACAGGGCGGCATGGGCATGGGTGGCGGTCGTGTTCAGCCCCTGCATGTAATAGAGGGCCAGCGGCGGGTTGATGAAGAAGCCGAACAGGCCGGCGCCGATGAGATTCCACACCAGCACGCTGGCGAAGAAGGCGAACGGCCAGCGATAGGTCTCCTGCCAGCCGTGGCGGTGCTCGAACTTGAGGCGGTTGTAGGCCTCGAAGCCGACGACCATCAGCGGCACGACCTCCAGGGCCGAGAACACCGAGCCGAGGGCGATCACCGCTGTCGGGGTGCCGCTGAAGTAGATGTGGTGGAACATGCCGAGCACGCCGCCGCCGAGGAAGATAATGGTCGCCAGCAGCACCGAGGTGGCGGCCACCGACATCCGCACCAGCCCCATCTTGACGAACAGGGCCGAGACGATGGCCGTGGCGAACACCTCGAAGATGCCCTCGACCCAGAGGTGGACCACCCACCAGCGCCAGTACTCCATGATCGAGATGTGGGTGTGCTCGCCGTAGAAGAGGCCGGTGCCGAACAGCAAGCCGATCGAGACGGTGGCGATGGCGACCAGGAAGACCAGCGAGCGGCCGGCCTTTTCCCGCAGCGCCGGCCAGACGCCGCGCAGCACCAGCACGACCCACAGCAACAGGCCGATGAACAGGTAGACCTGCCAGAAGCGGCCGAGGTCCAGGTACTCGTAGCCCTGGTGGCCGAACCAGAAGTTCAGGGTTCCGGCCGGCAGGTGGCGGTTGATGGCCGCCCACTCGCCGGCGAAGGAGCCGACGACGATGAGCAGCAGGCTGACGAACAGGAAGTTGACGCCGAAGCGCTGGAACTTCGGTTCCTTGCCGCCGAGCAGGGGGGCGACATAGAGGCCGGTCGCCAGCCAGGCGGTGGCGATCCACAACACTGAAAGCTGGGTATGCCAGGTGCGGGTGACCGCGTAGGGGAAGTATTCGGCCATCGGCAGGCCGTAGAGGCCCTGGCCCTCGACCGCATAGTGGGCGGTGATGATGCCGAGCAGCACCTGGGCAGCGAACATCGCCGTGACCACGAAGAAGTATTTGGCCGTGGCGCGCATCGACGGGGTGATGGTGGCGGTGGCGAACAGGTCGGTGGTCGCGAAGCCCTCGACCGGCTCGGTGTCGCGCCGCCAGACGTCGAACTCGCGGGCGTAGTACCAGACCAGGCCGCCGATGCCGGCCAGCAGCACGAAGATGGAGATGAAGGTCCAGAGAAAGATCGCCCCGGTCGGGGTGTTGCCGACCAGCGGCTCGTGCGGCCAATTGCTGGTGTAGGTGATCGTCTTGCCGGGCCGCTCGGCCGCGGCCGCCCAGGAGGTCCAGAAGAAGAAGGCCCCCAACTCATGGGCTTCGGTGGCGGTCAGCACGGCGTTCTGCGGCATGGCGTAGAGTTCGCGCAGATGCTGGTCGGCCGGGGTGCGGTTGGTGAACAGGCTTTCGAAGTGGGTGGCGGTGGCCGCGATGGCGGTCGCCCGCTGGTCGCTGACGGAGATCACGCCGCTGCCGGCATCGTAGCCGCCGGCCCGCATCTGGCGCTTGAGCAGGGCGCCGATCCGGGCCCGGTCCGGCTCATCCAGGGCCTCGAAGCCGCCGCCCGCCAGCAGGCCGCGCAGGGCCAGCGCCTCGCGATGCAGCCAGTCGGCGCTCCAGTCGGGGGCCACATAGCCGCCGTGGCCCCAGATCGAGCCCTGCTGCATGCCGCCGGTCGATTGCCAGACGGCCTGGCCGCGGCGGATCTCCGCGCCCGTGTAGAGCATCTGGCCGGAGGCCGACCGCACGGCGGCCGGCATGGGCGGCTTGGTGTGATAGATTTCGCTGCCGAACCACAGCAGGGCCCCGAACATGATGGCCATGCTGGCGCCGAAGATGATCCACAGACGGCGGATGGAGAATTCTGAAGCGTAGTCGGACATGGCTGTCCCTCGCCCGAAAACCGTGTCGGGTGGCGCGCCAGTCGGGGTGAATCGCCGCCGGTCTCTTCGCGAGCCGGCCCAGACATCGTCCGGCCTGGCCGGACACCGGAAGCATTAGCGCCTCCGCCTCGCGCCCCTTCTAGACTCGCCGGCGGGCTGGTGACAGTCGTATTTCCATTTTCGCAACGGCTGCGGGAATCGTCGAGGTGTCCAGCGTCGTCGCATGCCGTTCCGGCCGTCTACGAGTGCGAACTCACCTGATGACCCCCCCGGGCGGAATCGACAGCTTGAAGCGGGCGCCGTTCTGGCCGGCCTCCAGCCAGGCGCGTCCGCCATGCTGGTCGGCGATGCGCGCCACGATCGATAGCCCCAGGCCGGCCCCGTTGCTGGTCGGGTCGGCCCGCGAAAAGGGCTGGAAAGCGCGCGCCGCGAACTCAGCGGACAGGCCCGGACCATCGTCGACGACTGAAACCACGCCGTCGGCGTCGATGGCGACCGTGGTCGTTGATCCGCGCGGGGTGTGATTGAGAGCGTTGTCGAGCAGGTTCCGAACCGCGACGCGCACGAGAACCGGATCGCCGTGGCGCAGTAGGGTCTTGGGCTCGCAGTCCAGCCCGATCTGCCGGCCGCCGCGGATGAATTCCGGCGCGTAATCGGTGGTCGCGGCAGTGACCACCGCCACAAGGTCAAAGGGACTGGTTCGTCGCAAGGTCGCGTGCTCGCCCTCCGACAGGACGAGCAACTGGTTGATAATGCGCGAAAGCCGGTCGAACTCGGCGGTCGCCTCGCCGCGACTCTCGGCTGGCAGCAGGCTTTCGACATGCGCCCTGAGCGCCGCCAGGGGCGTTCTGAGCTCGTGGGCGGCGTTGGCGGAGAAGGCGCGCTGGGCTTTCCAGGCCGACTCCAGGCGGTCGAGCGCGGTGTTGAAAGCCACGACCAGCGGCGCGATCTCGGTGGGCGCTTCAGCAACCGGCAGCCGTTCGTCCAGATTAGCCGGTCCGATCCGGCTGGCGTGCCCGGAGAGCTTGCGGACTGGCGCGAGTGTCCGCTGCAAAACGATCCAGATCGTAAGCATCACAAGGACGAGAAACACCCCGACCGCAACGCCGCTGCCCCGTGTGGTGTGGATGAAATAGGAGAGGGTGAACCGCTCCGCCAAGGGAATCAGCGGGTCCGATCCGTCCGGGAGCAGGAACTGCATCAGCAGGTAGATGGACAGGGCGACGCCGGCGATGGAGACGAACAGGACCGAGAACAGGGAGCGCCCGAAGCGGAACGTCATGCGTTGTCGCCTCGATCAACCGTGGCGATGTAGCCCATGCCGCGCAGCGCCTGGATCGATACGCCACCGCCGACGCTCGCCAGTCTGCGCCGGACGCGGTGCATGAGAATGTGCAGCGAGTTCTCGCTGTAGTGTCCCTCGATGGAATGGAGCGCCTCGCCGAGCTGTTCCTTGGTGATCACCCGCTCGGGGCGCCGGAAGAAGCGCTCGATAACAATGCTCTCGGCCCGCGAAAGCTGGATCGGGCCACTGTCGGCCGCCAGGGTGCGCGCATCGGCGTCATACCGCATCGGCCCGACGGTCAGCACCGGTTCGAGCAGCTGCTCGGGCCGCCGGCCGAGCGCCTTCAGCCGCGCGATCAGTTCATCGACCGCAAAGGGCTTGACCAGATAATCGTCGGCGCCCCGATCCAATCCGTGCACCCGGTCGTCGATCTCCCCCATGGCGGTCAGCACCAGCACGGGCGTGGCAAGGCCGGCGCGACGCGCGCGCGCCAGCAGGTCGAGGCCGTGATCCTCGCCCAGCATGAGGTCGAGGATCACGGCGTCGTAGGAGGGCGTTGAGCTCCAGGCATGCCACCCATCCTCGAGGCCATGGAAGACATCGACGATGAACCGGGCGGCGGTCAGGGACCGAGCCGTGCTTCTCGCCAGGAGGATGTTGTCTTCGACGAAGAGGATGCGCATGCGCCGGGAGTCCAATCGTCTCTGGATCAGAACTTGTAGAACAGGGCGAGACCGCCGGTATATTGGTCCGGCGAACCCTCCAGGGTGATGATCGGGCCGTCGGCGGCGGTGTCCAGCAGGCGATCATAGCCACCGAACATCGCGACGCCCCAACGCTCGGTCATGCGGTAGGTGAGGTTCACGTTCAGGCCGGCTTTTTCGAGGCCGGCCTTGGGCCTGTAGCCGGGCAGGCCGCTGGCGATGGCGCTTGGCGCATCCACGCCGTAGTAGGTTCCCAGGTATTTCTCGTCGGCCCAGGTCAGTTCGGCGCCGACGCCGAGGCTGAGTTTTGAGGTGATCGGCGCTCGGTATCCGGCGTTCAGCCCCACGGAATAGCCCTCGTGGACGCCGCTGAGATCCGCCCGCGCTATTACGCCGGCTTTGAACTCGCCCGGACCGACGGGCCATTGCATCTCGAAGAAGGCGCCGCCCTCGACTGCGGCGTCGATCGCCGGCAACAGGCGGACGACAGGATTGCTGATGTCGTCATCACGGCCCTGCTGGTAGGAAATGACGGGGCCGAACGCGATCCGGTCATTTCCCAGCACGTCGAGCTTCAGGTCAGCGCCCGCCAGGGTCACCGCCATGCCCGCGATCGGATAGCGGAGGTTGAGATAGGGAAACGGCTGGACCTCGTCGTCGTCGGAACCCTTGTACTCGGGCCGGTAGGCGCCGCCGCCGCCGATGATGATGTGTCCGTCGTCCCGATCCGCACCCTGGGCCAGGGCGGGATGGGCCAGGGATGCGGTCGCCAAGGCGAGGACGGCGGTCAATCGAATACAGGGGAAGGTCATGGGAGCTCCGTTTGGGGGAGCGCAGACCGTGACGGTCCAATCTTCCGCGAACCTTTCGTGTTGCCGATATTCGCCCCGCCGCGAGGACGTGATGGCGGCGCTCCACGGATGACGATAGACCGCGAGAGAGCGGCAACGGCGACGAGGGCAGGGGACGATGGGCGGTATTTTCGGTCTGTGGCGTGTGGCCGGAGGGACTGCGGCCCTGCTGGTTCTGCTGGCCTGGAGCAATGTCGCCCAGGCCGCCGGCTGCGGGATCGCCGCCCCCGGCCAGACCCAGCGCGTCGTCATCGGCGACACCGGCCGGTCGATGGCGATCCATCTGCCGGCCGGGTTCGATCCCGCCCGGCCGGCGCCGCTCCTCTTCCTGTTCCATGGCAGCACGGGGACCGGCGAGAAGATGCTCAAGGCCTCGCGCCTCTCCCAGACGGCGGACCGCAACGGCTTCATCGTCGCGGCCCCGGATGGCGGCATCCCGGTCCAGGGCGGCTTCGTCTGGAACATCCCCGGCGTTCCGACCGTCACCGGCGCCGTGCCCGGTCCCGGCGACGCGGACGATGTCGCCTATGTCGCGGCGGCGATCGACTGGCTGGTCGGCCAGGCCTGTGTCGACCGGGCCCAGGTCTATGCGACGGGCCTGTCGGGCGGCGGGCGGATGAGTTCCTGGCTGGGCTGCGTCGCCGCCGATCGCTTCGCGGCCATCGCGCCGGTCGTCGGGCTGCGGGCAGGAAACCCGACGCCGGGCGCCCCCCAGCGGCCCGATCCGTCCACCTGCAAGCCAAGCCGTCCCATGCCGGTCATCGCCTTCGCCGGCGACAAGGATGTCGTCAACCCGATCCAGGGCGGCGGCACGGGTTATTGGCAGTACACGATGCATGCCGCCGAACAGCGCTGGGCGGCGCTGAACGGCTGCACGGCCGCGCCGACCTCGGTCTGGGTGGCGACCGGTGTCTATGAGGAGCGCTACTCGGGATGCCGCGGCGACGCCGATGTGGTCGGCCGGGTCACGGTGGGCGGGATCCATACCTGGCTCGCCGACAACGAGGCCATGTGGGCGTTTCTCTCGCGGTATCGCCGGCTGGATTGAGGACCCGGTTCCGGCGCGGGCTCCGCCGCTCATTCATGAATAAGGCTAATAGGCCTATGCCGGATTGAACGGCTAATCCGCGTGCGGCGTCTCCCTTACCCTGAACGGAACGAGGTTCCTGAACCACCGTTTGATGCTCAGGGCCGAGGAGAGGACACTCCACATGCAGCCATTTCCGGAGTTGGACGTGTCGAGACGCGACCTGATCATCGCCGGAGCGGTCACCGCCGCAGGCGCCGCGGCGGCCGGCGGCGCCACCGCCCAGACAGCGGAGGCGCCCGAAGCGCCGGCCACGGCGACGGTCTCCCTGGTGGTCAACGACAAGCCCCGCGAGCTCACCGTCGACACCCGCACCACCCTGCTGGACGCCTTGCGCGAACAGCTGAGGCTGACCGGAACCAAGAAGGGCTGCGATCACGGCCAGTGCGGGGCCTGCACGGTGATTGTCGAGGGGCGGCGGATCAACAGCTGCCTGACCCTGGCGGTGATGCACGACGGCGACAAGGTCACCACCATCGAGGGGCTGGGAACGCCGGGCGACCTGCATCCGATGCAGGCGGCCTTCGTCAGGCATGACGGCTACCAGTGCGGTTACTGCACGCCCGGCCAGATCTGCTCGGCGGTGGCGGTGCTGGACGAGATCAAGGCCGGCGTGCCCAGCCACGTCAGCGCCGACCTCAATGGCAGGCCCAAGGTCACCCCGGACGAGCTGCGCGAGCGGATGAGCGGCAACATCTGCCGCTGCGGGGCCTACTCCAACATCATCGAGGCCATCGAGGATGTGGCGGGGAGCCGGTCATGAGGCGCTTCACCTACGAACGGGCCCGCACCCCGGCCGAAGCGGCCGCCCTGGTCGCGGCCAAGCCGGGCGCCAAGTTCATCGCCGGCGGCACCAACCTGCTGGACCTGATGAAGCTGGAGATCGAGACGCCGACCCACCTGATTGACGTGGGTCGACTGGACCTGGACCGGATCGAGAAGACGCCGGAGGGCGGGCTTCGCATCGGAGCCCTGGTGCGTAACACCGACCTCGCCGCCGACAAGCGGGTGCGCAAGGACTATGGGGTGTTGTCGCGGGCTCTGCTGGCCGGGGCCTCGGGCCAGCTGCGCAACAAGGCGACGACGGCCGGCAACCTGCTGCAGCGGACGCGGTGCCCCTATTTCTACGACACCGCCCAACCCTGCAACAAACGCAGCCCCGGCAGCGGCTGTTCGGCCCTCGGCGGCTTCAACCGACCGCTGGCGGTGATCGGGGGCAGCGACCAGTGCATCGCCACCCACCCCAGCGACATGGCCGTGGCCATGCGGCTGCTGGACGCCACGGTGGAGACGGTGCGGCCGAACGGCGAAACCCGCAGCCTGCCGATCGCCGACTTCCACCGGCTGCCGGCCGCGACGCCGGCGGTCGAGACCCTGCTGGCGCCGGGCGAGCTGATCACGGCGGTGACCCTGCCAAAACCGCTTGGCGGCAAGCACATCTATCGCAAGGTGCGGGATCGGGCCTCCTACGCCTTCGCCCTGGTGTCGGTGGCCGCCGTCGTCCAGCGGGACGGCAGCGGCCGGGCGGCGTTCGGCGGCATGGCGCCCAGGCCCTGGCGGGTCGAGGCGGCGGAGAGCGCCATGCCGAGCGGCGCCAAGGCCGTGACCGACCAGGTGTTCGCCGGCGCCAGGCCGACCGAGCAGAACGCCTTCAAGCTGACCCTGGCGACACGCACCCTGAACGCGGTGCTGGCCGAGGCGAAGGGCTAGATCATGAAATTCGACACCCCCGCCACCACCAACCCGATCGACCAGCTGAAGCACATCGGCAAGGCCACCGACCGCATCGACGGACCGCAGAAGACCACCGGCACGGCGCCCTACGCCTATGAGCGCCACGACCGGGCCCCGAACGCCGCCTACGGCTATGTGGTCGGCGCGACCATCGCCAAGGGCCGGATCAGCAGCCTCGACGCCGCCGGCGCGAAGGCCGCGCCCGGCGTGCTGGCGGTGATCACCCACCAGAACGCCGGCAAGCTGGGCAAGGGCCAGTTCAACACCGCCAGGCTGCTCGGCGGTCCGGAGATCGAGCACTATCACCAGGCCATCGCCGTGGTGGTGGCCGAGACCTTCGAACAGGCGCGTTCGGCGGCGCAGTTGCTGCGCGTGCAGTACGTCCCGGTGGAGGGCGCGTTCGACCTCGCCAAGGCCAAGGGCTCGGCGACCAAGCCCAAGGACGGCGAGCCCGACAGCCGGACCGGCGACTTCGACGGGGCCTTCGCCAAGGCTGAGGTCAAGCTCGACGAGACCTACACCACCCCCGACCACAGCCACGCCATGATGGAGCCGCACGCCACCACGGCGGCCTGGGAGGGCGACAGCCTGACCCTCTGGACCGCCAACCAGATGATCGCCTGGAGCGTCGCCGATATGGCCACGACGCTGGGAATCCCGAAGGAGAAGGTGCGGCTGGTCTCGCCCTTCATCGGCGGCGGTTTTGGCGGCAAGCTGTGGATCCGCGCCGACGCGCTGCTGGCGGCGCTCGGGGCCAAGGCCATCGGGCGGCCGGTCAAGGTGGCCCTGACCCGGCCGCTGATGATCAACAACACCGTCCACCGGCCGGCCACCATCCAGCGCATCCGCATCGGCGCGACCAAGGACGGCAGGATCACCGCCATCGGCCACGAGACCTGGTCCGGCGACCTGCCGGGCGGCGGGCCGGAAGGGGCGGCCGAACAGACCAAGCTGCTCTACGCCGGCGAGAACCGCATGACCGCCACCCGGCTGGCCGTGCTGGACCTGCCGGAAGGCAACGCCATGCGGGCCCCCGGCGAGGCGCCGGGCCTGATGGCGCTGGAGATCGCCATCGACGAGTTGGCCGAGAAGTTGAACCTCGACCCCATCGAACTGCGCATCCGCAACGACACCCAGGTCGATCCCCGCAAGCCCGAGCGGAAATTCTCCCAGCGGCAGCTGGTCGAATGCCTGCGCCAGGGGGCGGACCGTTTCGGCTGGGCCCGGCGTGGCCTTCCGGGACGCAACCGCGAGGGCCGCTGGCTTGTCGGGCAGGGGGTGGCGGCGGCGTTCCGCAACAACCTGACCATGACGTCGGCGGCTCGCATCCGGCTGGACGGCAAGGGCATGGTCATCGTCGAGACCGACATGACCGATATCGGCACCGGCACCTACACGGTCATCGCCCAGACGGCGGCCGAGACCATGGGCGTGCCGATGAAACAGGTGGTCGTGCGGCTGGGCGATTCCAGCTTCCCGGTCTCGGCCGGCTCCGGCGGCCAATGGGGCGCCAACAGCTCGACGGCCGGGGTCTATGCGGCCTGCATGACGCTGCGCGAGACGGTCGCCGGCAAGCTGGGCCTCGATCCGGCCGCCGCCGTGTTCGCCGATGGCCGGGTGGCCGTGGGCAATCGAAGCTTCGCCCTGGCGGAAGCGGCCCGCGACGGCGAGATCGTTGTCGAGGACGCCATCGAGTTCGGCGACCTGGGCAAGACCTGGCAGCAGTCGACCTTCGGGGCCCACTTCGTCGAGGTCGCGGTCGACGCCGACACCGCCGAGGTCCGCGTCCGCCGCATGCTGGCGGTCTGCGCCGCCGGCCGCATCCTCAACCCCAAGGCGGCCCGCAGCCAGGTGATCGGAGCCATGACCATGGGGGCCGGGGCGGCGCTGATGGAAGAGCTGGTCGTCGACAAGCGCCGGGGCTTCTTCGTCAACCACGACCTGGCCAGCTACGAGGTGCCGGTCCACGCCGACATGCCGCACCAGGAGGTGATTTTCCTGGACGAGACCGATCCAACCTCCTCGCCGATGAAGGCCAAGGGGGTGGGTGAGCTGGGCATCTGCGGCGTCGGGGCGGCGGTGGCCAACGCCGTCTACAACGCCACCGGCGTGCGGGTCCGCGACTATCCGATCACCCTGGACAAGCTGCTGGAGGGGATGCCGGCGATGACCTAGGCGGGCTTCGGTCCGTCTGGCTTGTCGAAGCTCCTGATTGTAGCAGATTCATGGACAAAATCACCTGTTAAAACAATAGCATAATGTCCAACCGATGGGCTGCTTTCGACCCCCTTCGGGCTGATTTTCCACCGGGGTGGAACCCGCTTTTCGACCACCCGCGGACCACCCGCTTGCAACCGGCGGGCCCGCGGCGACCGCACAGGCCCAGGGCAAGGCGGGATTTCGGCCTCGAATATGTCTGGACATATTCATTCAGCGCGACCGAGGCTTCCCGGCCGGCCGCGATCCCGCGATAGTCGGGTCATCGAGATGGCGGCGACGGGGCAGGGGAATGGTCAGACAGATGGCAGCGGGCCTTGTGGCCCTGGTGCTTGTGGCCGTCCCGTCCGCGTCGCGAGCCGCCGAGCCGGACGCGGCCCTGCTGCAGGAAGTCGACGGCATCTTCGAACAGTGGCGGCTGGACAGCCATGTGCCTGGGCTCGTCTACGGCATCGTCAAGGACGGCAGGCTGATCGTCGTGCGGGGGCACGGGGTCCAGGACGTGGTCGCCAAGCGGCCCGTCGATGCCGACAGCCGGTTCCGCATCGCCTCGATGAGCAAGGCCTTCACCGCGATGGCCATCCTCAAGCTGCGGGACGAGGGCAAGCTGTCGCTAGACGCGCCGGCCGAGCTCTATGTGCCGGAGATGCGCGGCTGGGCCCGTCCGACCCGCGACACCCGCAAGATCCGGGTCCGCGACCTGCTGAACCACGTCGCCGGTTTCGTCACCGACGACCCCTGGGGCGACCGCCAGCAGCCGCTCAGTGAGGCCGAGTTCACGAAGATGCTCAAGGCCGGCGTGCCCTTCTCGCGGTCCGGCGGCCTGGCCATGGAGTATTCCAATTTCGGGTACGCGACGCTCGGGCGGATCGTCACCAATGTCTCGGGCAAGCCCTATCAGGTCTACATCCGCGAGAACCTGCAGGGGCCGCTCGGCATGGCCTCGACCGGCTACGACATCGCCAAATCGCCCATCGAGCGCCGCGCCATCGGCTATCGCTGGCAGGACGACGCTTGGCTGCGCGAGCCGGACATGGCCGACGGGGTGTTCGGGGCCATGGGCGGGGTGGATACCACCGCCAACGACTACGCCCGCTGGGTGAGCTTCCTGCTGTCGGCCTGGCCGCCGCGCGACGAGCCGGACATCGGGGTGGTGGCGCGGCCGACCGTGCGCGAGATCGTCGAAGGTTCGAACTTCCCGCAGGGGACGATGCGGGCCAGCGCCATCGGCGGCGCCCCCTGCCGGGCGGCCATCACCTACGGCATGGGCTGGCGGGTCAGCGACGACTGCGACCTCGGCCGCACGCTCAGCCACGGCGGCGGCTATCCGGGCTACGGCTCGCATGTGCTGCTGTTGCCCAACAAGGGCATCGGCATCTTCGTCTTCACCAACCGGACCTACTCAGGCCCGTCGGTCCCCGCCTGGAAGGCGGCCCTGGCCCTGCTGGCGGCGGGCGAGGCGCCGGACCGGGCGGTGGCGGTCAGCCCCGGCGTGACGAAGGGTTACGCGGTCGCCCGGCGCATCTGGGACCAGGGCGGGGTTGAGGGCTCGCTGGACAGTCTGGCGATGAACTTCCTGCTGGACCGTGACGCGCCGCATTGGACGAAGGAGCTCAGCCGGGTGAGGGCCGAGGTCGGGCCCTGCGCGCCGAGCGATGTCGTCACCGCCGGCACGGCCATGCAGGGCGCCTTCGCCTGGACCTGCGAGCACGGCCGCATCAACGGCAGTTTCCTGCTGGCCCCGACGCCGGACGTGCGGCTGCAGAGCCTGTCGTTCGAGGTGGCGAAGCCGTGAACTCGATTCCTTCTCCCGCTTGAAAGAAACGGGGACACATTGAATTGCCGGGCACCGCTGGAGCAAGTCTTGGGGCCGGCGCTTGCGGCAATTCAATGTGTCCCCTCTGGCGTTACGGGACGACCCGCACTGCGCCCTTCGCGGCGCTGGTGGTGAAGGCGGCGTAGGCGCGCAGGGCCGTGGAGACCTTGCGTTGGCGGGGGCCAGGCTTCCAGCCGTCTTCGCCCTTGGCGTCCATGGCGGCGCGGCGCTCGGCGATCACCGCCTCGTCGACCCGCAGGCTGATGCCGCGATTGGGGATGTCGATGTCGATGATGTCGCCGTCCTCGACCAGGCCGATCAGTCCGCCCTCGGCCGCTTCCGGCGAGACGTGGCCGATGGAGAGGCCGCTGGTGCCGCCCGAGAAGCGGCCGTCGGTGATCAGGGCGCAGGCTTTGCCCAGGCCCTTCGATTTCAGGTAGCTGGTCGGGTACAGCATCTCCTGCATGCCGGGGCCGCCCTTGGGGCCCTCGTAGCGGATGACGACGATGTCGCCGGCCTTGATCTTGCCGGTCAGGATGGCGCTGACCGAGGCGTCCTGGCTCTCGAACACCCGGGCCGGGCCGGAGAAGGTGAGGATGCTCTCGTCGACCCCGGCGGTCTTCACGATGCAGCCGTCGATGGCCAGGTTGCCGCTGAGCACGGCCAGGCCGCCGTCCTTGCTGAAGGCGTGTTCGGCGCTGCGGATGACGCCGGCCTCGCGGTCGAGGTCGAGCTCCTCCCAGCGGCGGCTCTGGCTGAAGGCGGTCTGGGTCGGCACGCCGCCGGGGGCGGCCTTGAAGAAGGTGCGGACGCTGTCGCTCTCGGTGCGGGAGATGTCCCAGCGCTCCAGGGCGTCGCCCATGGTCTTGCTGTGGACGGTCGGCAGGTGGGTGTGCAGCAGGCCGGCCTGCTCCAGCTGGCCGAGGATGGCCATGACGCCGCCGGCCCGGTGGACGTCCTCCATGTGGACGTCGGACTTGGCGGGGGCGACCTTGGAGAGGCAGGGGACCTTCCTGGAGAGGCGGTCGATGTCGGCCATGGTGAAGTCGACGCCGCCTTCGTAGGCGGCGGCCAGCAGGTGCAGCACGGTGTTGGTCGAGCCGCCCATGGCGATGTCGAGGCTCATGGCGTTCTCGAAGGCCGCGAAGCTGGCGACGTTGCGGGGCAGGACGCTCTCGTCGTCCTGCTCGTAGAAGCGGCGGGTGATGTCGACGATCAGATGGCCGGCTTCCAGGAACAGGCGTTCGCGGTCCGAATGGGTGGCCAGGACCGAGCCGTTGCCAGGCAGGGAGAGGCCGAGCGCCTCGGTCAGGCAGTTCATCGAGTTGGCGGTGAACATCCCCGAGCAGCTGCCGCAGGTCGGGCAGGCGGAGCGTTCGATGGTGGCGACATCGGCGTCGCTGACGCTGTCGTCGGCGGCGGCGACCATGGCGTCGACCAGGTCGAGGGCGACTTCCTTGCCCTTGAGGATGACCTTGCCGGCCTCCATCGGGCCGCCGGAGACGAACACCGTCGGGATGTTGACCCGCAGCGAGGCCATCAGCATGCCGGGGGTGATCTTGTCGCAGTTGGAGATGCAGACCATGGCGTCGGCGCAGTGGGCGTTGACCATGTATTCGGTGGCGTCGGCGATCAGCTCGCGCGAGGGCAGGCTGTAGAGCATGCCGTCATGGCCCATGGCGATGCCGTCATCGACGGCGATGGTGTTGAACTCCTTGGCGACGCCGCCGGCCCGTTCGATCTCGCGGGCGACCAGCTGGCCGAGGTCCTTCAGGTGCACGTGGCCCGGCACGAACTGGGTGAAGCTGTTGACCACGGCGATGATCGGCTTGCCGAAATCGCCGTCCTTCATGCCGGTGGCGCGCCAGAGCCCGCGGGCGCCGGCCATATTGCGGCCATGCGTGGAGGTGCGCGAGCGATAGGCGGGCATGATTTTTCTCTAGTGACGCATCGAAGCCGGGGAGGCGGGGAGAAAATGCCCGTGTTGGCCGGAAAAGTCCACGATTCCGGCGTCAGCTCTCGCGAAAGAGCGCCCAGACGCTGGCCAGGTCCTGGACGATGTGGCCGAGCGACTTGTAGGCGGTGATCTCGTCGTCCGAGCGACGGCCTTCGAGGCGGCCGGCCAGCACCTCGCCGATCTCGCCAACGAGGTGATCGTCGCCGACCAGGCCGGCGGCCCTGGCGTTTCGGAATTCAGCGCCCTGGGCCAGCACGCCCTCGCGGCTGTCGGCGATGAAGCGGCTGCGGACCACCACGGTATTGTCGACCTCGACCGGGCCGGCGTAGCTGGAGCCGACGAGGTTGAGGTGCATGCCGGGGCGCAGCCAGTCGCCCATCAGGATCGGCTCGGCGGCGCCCGAGACGGTGCAGACGATGTCGGCCTCGGCGATGGCCTGCGGCACATCGGCGGCGGGGGTGATGTCGAGATCCAGTTCGGCTGACATCCGCCTGGCGAAAGCCTCGGCGCGCTCCGCCGAGCGGCCCCAGACCCGGACGCTGATCAGGGCGCGCACCCTGGAGAGGGCGCGGATGTGGGTCTCGGCCTGTTCGCCGTAGCCGAGGATGGCCAGGCGCGAGGCGTCGGTGCGGGCCAGGGCGTCGGTGGCCACGGCGCTGGCGGCGGCGGTGCGGATGGCGGTGACCTCGCCCGCCTCGGCGATGCAGACCGGGGCGCCGCTGCCTGGATCGAACAGCACGATCACCCCCTGGTGCGACGGCAGGCTTTTGGCGAAGTTCTCCGGGAAGATGCTGATCAGCTTGGCCCCGAACGCCCCATCGGCGGCCAGGGCGCCGGGCATGATCCCGAACAATTGGTCACCCTGTAGCGGAAGGATCGAGCGCAGCAGCTGGCGGGTCTCGCCGGTCGAGAAGGCGATCATCGCCTCCCGGACGATCGGGATGCAGAGCTCATAGGTCAGCCGCGCGCGGATCTCCTCGCCGTCGATGAAGCGCATGTGGACTCCCTGATTGCGCCCTGACCCTATCGACGGGCGGCGCGGGCGCCTATCTGCGAGGTCGCTCCCGCGCGGGCCGGCGCCGGGGCAGGTCTTCACCCTTGCCAGGATTTCGCCCGTGACCCAGACCCACCTGACCTTCAACGACGGCCGCGCCATTCCGCAGGTGGGCCTGGGCGTCTGGCAGACCCCCAACGACGACGCCGTGGCGGTGGTCAAAACGGCGCTGGACGCCGGCTATCGCCACATCGACACCGCCGCCGCCTATCGCAACGAGAAGGGGGTGGGGGAGGGGCTTCGCGCCTCGGGCCTCGATCGGGCCGACGTCTTCGTGACCACCAAGCTGTGGAATGAAAGCCAGGGCTATGACGAGACTCTGATCGCCGCCGAGAAGAGCCTTGGGCGGCTCGGCCTCGATTATCTCGACCTCTACCTCATCCACTGGCCGGCCCCGCGCAAGGACCGCTATGTCGAGACCTGGAAGGCCTTCGTGCGGCTGAGGGAAGAGGGGCGGGTGAAATCCATCGGCGTCTCCAACTTCGCGGCCGAACATCTGGACCGGATCATCGGCGAGACCGGCGTGGCGCCGGCGATCAACCAGATCGAACTGCATCCGCGCTTCCAGCAGAGGGCCCTGCGCCAGGCCAATGCGGCGCGGGGCGTGCTGACCCAGTCCTGGAGCCCGCTGGGGCAGGGGCAGCTGCTCTCGGACCCGGTCATCGCCGGCATCGCGGCCAAGCACGGCAAGACGCCCGCTCAGGTGGTCATCCGCTGGCACGTCGACAGTGGCCTGGTGGTGATCCCCAAGTCGGTGACGCCGGAACGGATCGTCCAGAACTTCGGCGTGTTCGACTTCCAGCTGGACGAGGCGGACAAGGCCGCCATCGCCGCCCTCGATGCCGCCGACGGCCGCATCGGCCCCGATCCCCTGACCGCCGACTTCTAGGACCTGGTGATGACCGACCTTTCCAGCTTCCCGATCACCCAGCGCTGGCCCGCCAAGGACCCGGCCGTCATCCAGCTGTACGGCCTGCCGACGCCCAACGGGGTGAAGGTCTCGATCATGCTGGAGGAGACCGGCCTTCCCTATGAGCCGCACCTGGTCGACATCGGCAAGGACGAGAGCCACCTGCCGGAATTCCTGTCGCTGAACCCCAATGGCAAGATCCCGGCGATCATCGATCCGAACGGCCCAGGCGGGAAGCCGCTGGGCCTGTTCGAGTCCGGGGCCATCCTGATCTACCTGGCCGACAAGAGCGGCCAGTTCCTCTCCGCCGATCCGGCCACGCGCTACGAGACCATCGCCTGGGTGATGTGGCAGATGGGCGGGGTGGGCCCGATGTTCGGGCAGGTCGGCTTCTTCAACAAGTTCGCCGGCAAGGCCTATGAGGACAAGCGGCCGCTGGAGCGCTACGTCGCCGAGAGCAAGCGCCTGCTGGGCGTGCTGGAGGCGCGGCTTGAGGGCCGCGACTGGATCATGGGCGAGGACTACACGATCGCCGACATCGCCACGCTGGGCTGGGTGCGCAACCTGATCGGCTACTATGAGGCCCGCGAGCTGGTCGAATTCGACCAGTTCAAGGCCGTGCAGGCCTGGCTGGACCGGGGCCTCGCCCGGCCGGCGGTGCAGCGCGGCCTGGCAACTCCGTCGAGAGACTAGGAGCGAGGGTCACCACGGCCTCGCACCAAAACCTTTCCGCTCATCCCGGCGAATGCCGGGACCCATTTCATAGGGCTCTGGCCTAAGCCATCTGTCCCATGAATTTGCTTGCCACCACCGAGATCACGCGGATGGGTCCCGGCATTCGCCGGGATGAGCGGGGTGGGGGGACTAGAACTCTTCCCAGCCCTCTTCGGCCGCGGGAGCCCTGGCGACCTGTGAGGTCGGCTTCAGGGCCGGGGCCGTGTAGCGGTTGCGGAAGTCGTTGGTGATGGCCCGCGGGGGCGCGGCGACCATCACCTCCGGACGCGCGGGCGCCCGGGCGGGGGCGGAGGCCGGCGCGCCGCTGACCTTGAAGCGGGCGACCAGCCGGGCCAGCTCATTGGCCTCGCGGCGCAGCGAGTGGCTGGCGGCCGTCGACTGCTCGACCATGGCGGCGTTCTGCTGGGTCACCTGGTCCATCTGATTGACGGCGGTGTTGACCTGGCCGAGGCCGGAGGCCTGCTCCTGGCTGGAGGCGGCGATCTCGGCGACCAGGGTGGTGATCTCGCTGACCCCGCCGACAATGCGCTGCAGCGCCTCGCCGGTCTGGCCGACCAGGCTGACGCCCTGTCCGACCTGCTGGGTCGAGGCGCTGATCAGGGTCTTGATCTCCTTGGCGGCGTCGGCCGAGCGCTGGGCCAGGGCCCGCACTTCTGAGGCCACGACCGCGAAGCCGCGGCCGGCGTCGCCGGCCCGGGCCGCTTCCACCCCGGCGTTGAGCGCCAGGAGGTTTGTCTGGAAGGCGATCTCATCGATGACGCCGATGATCTGGCTGATCTCCTTGGCCGAGCGCTCGATCTTGCTCATCGCCTCGACGGCGTTGGCGACGATAACGCCGCTCTGTTCGGCGTCGACGCGGGCGTGGCGGACGACCTGGTCGGCCTGCTTGGCGCCCTCGGCGGTGCGGCGGACGGTGGCGGTGATCTCGTCCAGGGCGGCGGCGGTCTCCTCAAGGGTGGCCGCCTGGTGCTCGGTGCGGCGCGACATGTCGTCGGCCGCCTGGCTGATCTCGTCCGAGCCGGAGTGGATGGCCGTGGCGTTGGAATTGATGACGCCCATGGCCTCTTCCAGCTTGCCAAGCGCGTCGTTGAAATCGGTCTTCAGGCGCTGGTAGTCGCCCGGGAAGTCGGCGTCGATGCGCCAGGTCAGGTCGCCGGCCGACAGGGCGCTGAGCCCCTTGGCGGTTTCCTCGACGACGCGGGCCTGTTCGGCGGCGGCGCGATTGCGCTCGGCCTCGGTGCGTTCGCGGGTCGAGCGGGCGTCGCCCTCCATGCGTTCGCGGTCGGCGGAGGCGTCGCGCAGGGCCAGGGCGTTGTCCTTGAACACCTGGACGGCGCGGCTCATGGCCCCGATCTCGTCGCCGCGGCCGGCGCTGGCGATGGCGACGTTGAGGTCGCCGGTGGCCAGGCGCTGCATGTCCTGGGTCAGGGCCCGGACCGGACGGCTGAGGGTCCGCGCCAGCAGCCAGCCGGCGAAGGCGGCGAGCAGGGCGGCCAGGGTGACGCCTAGGATGGCCAGGGTGGTGGTGGCGGCCAGGGTGGCGGCGAAGGTTTCGCGTTCGGCCTTGATGCCGGCCTCGGAGGAGGCGGCGACCTTGTCGAGGTTGTCTTCGGTGGTCCCCATCAGCACGTCGGCCTGGCCTTCGCGGCCCACCAGGGCGGCGGCCTGATCGGCGGCGCCGGAGCCCAGCAGGCGGCCCGCTTCGCTCACCGCGCCCTGGTACCAGGCGTCGGCGGCGGCTTCAGTGGCGGCGATCTCGGCCAGTTCCGTGGCGTCGCCGGCCGAGGCCTCGCGCAGGATGGCCATGCGCTTCTGGAAGTTCTCGCGGTGGGCGTTGACGCGGCCCAGGTAGTAGCCGTCCTTGCTGAGCACCCAGCCGCGCAAGCTGTTCTCCTGGCGGGTCAGGTAGAAGCGGGCCTCACGGATGGCGACATCCTCGTTCCAGGCCACCTTCAACCGGTCCTGCTGGGCGCCGATGTGCTGCACCTGGTAGACGGTGAAGGCGCCCGACGCGCCCATGATCGCCACCACGCCGGCGAAGGCGGCAGTGACCTTGCGGGAGATGGTCCAGTCGGCGAAAGCCATGCGCTCGGTATCCCTCAGAAGCCGTAAGTCAGGGCGGCGACGAGGCGGCCCTCGTAGCGTTCGCCGAATCTGTGGCCGTCGGTATCGTACCAGCGCAGGTCGCCGGAGATAGCTTTGGTGAACTTGTGCTTCACCCCGATGTTCCAGGCGTCGTAGTCCGTGCCGTTCTCGGTGCGGCGCACGGCGTAGGCGAGGGTAAGCTTGTCGTTGTCGCCCAGCTTGGCGCCGCCCTGGGCCTCGACCCACCAGGCCTCGTCGGTGGCGCCGTAGGTGTCGGGCGAGTAGTTGACGCGCAGCCGGCCGCTGAAGGTCTTGCCGAAGTCGCGCGACAGGTCGAACTGGGCCTCGAAGTAGCCGCTGTCGACGCCGTTCTGTTCGCCGAGCATTTCCCGGTAGAGCAGCTGGCTGTCGAGCTCGAACTCGCCGAACTCGGCGACATAGCCGCCGGTCAGGATCATCTCGGCCTCGGCGTCCCTGGTCGAGGCGGCCTGGGAGATGAAGGCGTCGCCGTAGAAGGATCCTTCCGTCCAGCGCACAGAGCCGTTGAAGGCCGGATCCTGATCGCTCTTGCCGAGACCTTTGCCGAGATACTGGCTGGCCAGTCCGACCTTGCCGGAAACCTCGCCGGCCAGCGCCGGCGTTGCCGCGAGCAGGCTGACCAATACTGTCGAAATAACGCTGATATTCTTCATGGGGCCCTTGAACCTTTTCAAGACCCAAATGGCCGTATTCACTTTCAATACGGTAAACGCGCGTTGGGACCGACTATTACTCAAATCGGGTCAGTGGTTCCTGAGTATTACCCAAATTGATGAATGGGCGCTCGTTAGAAACGGACGGCGAACGAGGCCGACACGGTGTCGCCGTTCTCGCCGGGCGCGTCGATCTCCCGATACCAGCGCAGGGCCACGGTGGCGGGCTTTCCGGCCACCTTGGTGTCGTAGCCGACGATGGGGCCGGCGGCGTTGCCCTGCCACTTCATGGCCCCCAGCTTGGGGCCGCCCCGGGTCTTGTCGCCGACCGAGCGGGCCGAGTAGCCGACCGCGCCGATGCGGAAATCGCCGACCCGGCGGACGATCGCCCCCTCGGCCTCGAACAGCCCCTGCGTCTGGAAGTCGCGGGCATTGGCCTCGGTTTCCTCGACGAAGCGGCTGGCGGCCGAGACGTCCCACTCGGACTCCTGGCCCTTCCAGCGCAGGCGGAAGGTCGGCGCCTCCCGGGAGCCCCAGGCGTCGGGGGCGTCCGGATCGACCAGGCTACTGGCCAGGCGGCCGTCGGCCGGCGCGATCCGCAGGCGTTCGAGCGTCGGGTCGGTCAACGCCTGGGCCTGAGCCGAGCCGGCGCACAGGAGCATGCCGGCCAGGGTCAGCAAGGGTTGGAACAGCCTCATGTCCAGCTAACGGCCAGCGCAGGGGCCGGTTGCAAGCCGTGGCGGTCAAGATCAGGTGTCCGCCGAGGTTGACGCCTTCAACGGCTTCGGAGAGGAAAACCTCGCGTCGCGGCCGGCAGTCCGGGCGAGTCTTGGGAGTCCCGCAATGTCCGCCACCATGTTCGGCATCAAGAACTGCGACACCGTCGCCAAGGCCCGCAAATGGCTGGAGGCCGAGGGCGTTCCTTACGAGTTCCACGACTACAAGGCGCAGGGCGTCACCGCCGACCGGCTGCGCGGTTGGGCCGCCGAGGTCGGCTGGGAGGTGCTGCTCAACCGGGCCGGCACGACCTTCCGCAAGCTGCCCGAGGCCGACCGCCAGGACATCGACGAAGCGAAGGCCATCGCCCTGATGGTCGCCCAGCCCTCGATGATCAAGCGGCCGGTGGTTGAGGGGGCGGGACCGCTGCTGGTCGGCTTCAAGCCGGAACGTTACGCGTCCGCATTCGCGCCGTAGAAGAGACCTCGCCCGACCCGACGGCCGGCGCGGCGAGCATTTCCAGCTGGTCCGCGGCGCCGGGGCCGGTATCGGCCAAGCGGATCGCCTCGCCCAGGGCCCGGGCCTGCCGGGCGAAGGTCGGATCGGTGATCAGGCGGCGCAAGGCGGCCTCGATATCGCCTGGGCCCGCGGTCGGCGGCAGGCTGAGGCCCGCGCCCCGATGGGCGACGCGGATGGCGTTCTCGTCCTGGTCGCGGCCATGGGGAATGACCAGCATGGGCAGGCCGTGCGCCAGGGCGCGCATCACCGTGCCGTGGCCGCCATGGGTGACCACGAGCGCCGCCTGCGCCATCAAGGCGCCATGCGGGGCGCTCTCGACAAGGGCGACATTGGTGGCGGCCCGGACTTCATCCGGCATCAGGCCGCCCAGGGTGACAACCGCGCGGACCGGCAGCCGGGCCAGGGCGTCGATGGTCCCCTGGGCCAGGCGGGCGTGGTTCTGGAAGGTGGTCGAGAAGCCGACCAGCACCAGCGGGCGGGCGTCGTCGGCCGCGAACGGCGAGGTCCAGGGGCGCGTCCAGCCGGGCTCGCCCAACTGGGCGCCGACATAGCGGATCAGGGCCGGCGGATCGGCGGGGAAATCAAAGGCGCGGCTGGTCCCCAGCAGGTAGGCCCTGGCCGCGCGGACCTGGTCGGTGACATGGGCCAGCGGCGGCAGGCCAAGCCCGGCGCGGGCGGCGTTGAGGTCGGCCAGACCCTGGTCGAACAGGCCGTGCGTGCCCGCCCGGATGTCGTCGTGCATCGCCCGGTCGGCGTCGCTGGTCGGCGGCGGCAGGCCGGGGCCGAACACCGGCATGCCCTCCAGCGGGTAGAGGCACAGGTTGGCGGCGAACAGGGCCAGCGGCTGGCCGAGGCTTTCGCAGGCGGCCATGACCCCAGGCAGCATCTCGCTGGAGACCACCAGGTCGGCCGGCTCGCGCGCCAGTTCCGCCGTCAGGTCGGCGGCATAGGCGCCGGCCTGGCCGGTGATCAGGCCGGCCAGCAGGCGGCCGATGCCCTCGGGCGGACTGGCCGCCTCCCAATCGCGGATCGGGTCGCTGCCGCGGCCGCGGTCGGGGCGGTTGGGGGCGCGGGTCCAGGGCCGGAAGGCGAGACCGGCGGCCTCGGCATCGGTGCGGGCCGCCTCGTCGCTCATCAGGCGCACCGCGTGGCCGCGGTCGGCCAGCTGGCGGGCCAGGTCGATGACGGGCGGCAGGTTGCCGCCGCCCTCCCAGGTGGTGAACAGAAAACGGGTCATTCGGGGGTTCCGGATTTTGGCGGCGCCTCGTCGAGGACGGCGCGGATGAGGGTTTTCGCGAGGGTCTGAAAGGCTTCGAGCGGCCGACCCATGTCGCGGCGGATGAGCACCCAGAGAAACAGGTCGGTGGCCGCCACCAGCCCGTCGACGCGGGCTTGGGCGGAGGCGGGGGAGAGTCCCGCCAGGTGGGGGGCGAAGGTCTCGGTGATCCAGGCGCGATGGCTGGCGCGGCCGGTGTCGGTGGCGAGCTTGAGAAGGGTGGAACGGTCTTCCTGGATGACCAGCCGCCACATCAGGTCGCCGGCGGCCTCGTAGTCCTCGGCCAGCACAGCGACGGCGGCGTCGATGTCGCCGACCGGCACGGTGCGGCGCTGGCGGATTTCCGAGCCCATGCGATCGATCGCCGCCTCCAGCAGGCCCTGTTTGCCGCCGAAGCGGCGAATGACCGTCTGCAGGGTGACGCCCGCGTCGCCGGCGATGGCGTCGAGGGTGATCTCATCGAACCACTGCGTCTCGGCTCGGATAATGAAGGCCGCGACGATGCGGACCCCGGTCGCCTCGGCCGCCTGGGCGCGGGCCCCGAGGCGGTAAGGGCGGCGGGAAAGTGGCGAAACATCGTTCATGTAAGTTCTACTAACATGAAAGTTCGCGGGGCGACAATTTAATTTTAGTAATGCTAACGCGAAATAGCTCGCCCTGGCGCAAGTGACGGCGCGCGTCGACCTGCGCTTGCCGTTGGCGACAGCCTGGCCGCCCAGCTGGTCCGCAAGGGTCAGCCCCAGGACGCGGTCGAACTGCTGCAGGAATTCGACGCCTATCTGAAGAAGCATGGCGAGCAGCCCTACTTCACCGCCCAGATCAGCTCGATCAAGGACAAGGCCGGGCTGAAATAATTTTCGCCGGCCTTGCATCCACCGCGCGGTTCGGCGGCGACTAGTCCTCAAAACCGGGCGATGATCGTCCCGGACTGGAGGGCAAGACCGTGGAAGACCTGTTTCGATCCTATTGGTGGCTGCTGTTCCCGCTGGGCTTCTTCATCGCCACGGCGTTCGACCAGTTCATGCGCTACCTGCGCCATCGCGACACCCTGGACCTGATCAAGAGCTACACCGACCAGGGCAAGGAGCCGCCGGCGGCGCTGGTCGACCGGGTCGCGGGCAAGCTGAAGGCCGATGAAGAGGCCGCCGATGACAGCGACGACGGCTGGGACGATCGCGAGGAGCGCCGCCGCTATCGCCGCCAGCGTCGCCGTGAGGGCCGCTGGTACCAGGTGGTGCTGTTCGGCGTGTTGGCGACCGGCTTCGGTGTCACTTCGGGGATGAACTTCTACCCCAGCGCCAGCGGCGCCTTCCTGATCGTCACCTTCGTGATGGCCGCGCTCTGCCTGGCCTCGCTGGTCACCATCCTGACGAGCCGGCGGGACTGATGGACGCCAATCTGGTGAGGGCGGCCCGGGACGGATCCCAGGCCGCTTTCGCCCGGCTGGTCGAGCGCCACCAAGGGGCCTTGCGCGGGTTCCTGCGCCGCGCGCACGGCTGGGCCGAGGCGGACGACATCGCCCAGGAAGCCTTCGTGACCGCCTGGTCCAGCCTGAACCGCCTGCGCGACGACGAGGGCTTCCGGCCCTGGCTGTTCGGCATCGCCTGGAAGAAGGCCCAGACGGCGGCGCGCTCGGCGCGGCGCTCGGCGACGCGGGACCACGACTGGGCGGCGACCGAGGAACAGCAGGCGGCCGAGGGCGTCGGGCCCGAGGAGCGGATGGCGCTGGAGGCGGCGATGGCGCAGCTGTCGCCGGAACAGCGGGCGGCGGTCACCCTCTGCCTGGCCGAGGGCTGGAGCCATGGTGAGGCCGCGGCGGCGCTCGGTCTGCCGCTCGGCACGGTGAAGTCGCATGTGACGCGCGGACGCGATAGACTGCTGCAGAGCCTGGGAGAGCGTACATGACTCCGGACGACAAGATCGCGGCCTTCCTCGGATCCGCCCGGCCGGCCGCCGAGCCGGCCTTCAACGCCGGCGTCATGAAGGCCATCGCCCGCCGCCAGCTGGAACAGTCGCTGCTGCTGGCCGCCCTGGGCGCCGTGGTCGGCGGGCTGGTGCTGTGGGCCGTGGCCCCGGTGCTGGCCGGCGTGCTGGAGCCGGCCGCCCAGTCGATGGCGACCGGCGTGGCGGTGCTGATCGTCACCCTCAGCCTGCTGGGCATGGGTCAACTGGTCGTTCGCCCAAAAGAGGCCTGAGGGGGAGGCCCGCCGCGCCTTACGAACATTTCATGCGCAAATCCGCATCCGTTGCGCCCCGTCCGCGCCTCTCATGATCAGATGGCGCACGCAACAGCGCGGCGCCGCAGAGATTCGAGAGAAGGTTCGACACCATGGAAGTCCTGATCCCCATCACTTTCTTCGCCATGATCGCGGCGATCTTCATCGTTCCGGGCTGGCTGAAGAGCCGGGAACGCGGCGAGATGCAGACCACCCTGCGCTCCGCCATCGACAAGGGCCAGCCGATGCCGCCCGAGGTCATCGACGCCCTGACCAAGAATGTGAAGGTCGCCCCCACCGCGCTCAGCGACATCCGCACCGGCGTCATCTGGATCGCCATCGGCGTCGGCATCGGGGTGTTCGGCTACTTCGTCTCCTATGAGGCCGACGAGGCTCTGCGGCCCATGCTGGGCATCGGCGCCATCCCGGTGATCATCGGCGCCACCTACGTCGTCCTCAGCTTCTTCAACCCCAACAAGGGCAAGCAGGTTTAGGCCTGCTGACAGCTCCAAGGGGGAGTGAACACAATGGCCCAGGCAAGGGCTGTCACAGGACTGCACGATGTGGAGCTCGCCAGCCTCGCGGCGGCGGGCGACCGCACGGCCTTCGGCGAGCTGGTCCGCCGGCACAGCTCGGCCGTCCGCGGTCTGCTGCGCCGGATGGGGGCCCAGCCCTCGACCGCCGACGACATCGCGCAGGACGCCTTCCTGACCGCTTTCGAGCGGGTCGCGGAGTTCCGGGGCGAAGGCACCTTCGCCGCCTGGGTGAAGCGGATCGCCGCCCGGCTGTACGTGCGTCGCTGGCGCAAGGACAGCCGGATGACCGAGGAGGTCGAGCAGGACGACGAAGGCCACGGCGGCGAAGTCAGCACAGCCGATCGGATCGATCTGGACGAGGCCATGAAGAGCCTGTCCGAACAGGAACGTTTGTGTGTGTCTCTCTGCTACGGCGTCGGACTTTCTCACGCTGAAGCGGCTGAATCCATCGGAGCCCCCTTGGGGACGGTGAAATCCCATGTCAAACGTGGTTTGGATAAGCTCCGGATCCGACTTGCGCCAACTCAAGGCGCAGGGCGCGAGGCGGAAAGGCAGGATCATGTCTGATCTAGAGTTCGAAATGCGCCTCGACCGCATGTTCGCCGAGCCGCCCTACTTCCAGGACGCCGAGCTGTTCGCCCGACAGGTGGAGCAGCGGATGGAACGCGGCTGGTCGCTGCGGCGCGTGCTGATCGGCGCGGCCGGCGTCGTCGCCGGCGTCATCGGGGTCGCCCAGATGATGGGCGCGGGCCTGTTCCTCAAGGCCGCCGGCAGCGAGGCCACGGCCCAGGCCAACGCCGTGGGCAAGGCCTTCGGCGAGGTGATGAGCGCCAGTTCCAGCCTCGGCGCCCTGCCGGTGAGTCCCGAAGTGCTGTGGATGACGGCGGCGCTGGGTGTTATGGCCCTGGGCTTCGCGATCACGCGGGCTACCCAGGAGTTCTAGTGTCCTCGCACCGTCAGGAAGCTGTCCGGCGTCTCGCGGCGCCGGACATCGCCGCCCGCAAGGGCGGCGATCCCATTGTCTGCCTCACCGCCTATACCGCCCCGATCGCCGAGATCCTCGACGAGCATTGCGACCTGCTGCTGGTCGGCGACAGTGTGGGGATGGTGGTCCACGGCCTGCCCAACACCGTCGGCGTGACCATGGAGATGATGATCCTGCACGGCCAGGCGGTGATGCGCGGGGCCCGGCGGGCGATGGTGGTCGTCGACATGCCCTTCGGCAGCTACGAGGGCAGCGCCGAGACGGCTTATGACAACGCCGCCCGGATCATGAAGGAAACGGGGGCCCAGGCGGTGAAGGTCGAGAGCGGCCCGACCGTGCCCGACACCATCCACTACATGGTCCAGCGCGGCATCCCGGTGATGGGCCACGTCGGCCTGCGTCCGCAGGCGGTGCTGGTCGACGGCGGCTTCAAGGCCAAGGGCCGCGACGAGGAGGGCAGGGCCAAGATCCTGGCCGAGGCCAAGGCCACCGCCGACGCCGGGGCGTTTTCCGTGGTCGTCGAGGGCGTCGCCGAGAGCCTGGCCCGCGAGATCACCGCCGCCATCGCCCCGCCGACCATCGGGATTGGCGCCAGTGCGGGCTGCGATGGCCAGATCCTGGTCACCGACGACATGCTGGGCCTGTTCGACTGGACCCCGAAGTTCGTGCGCCGGTTCGCGGACCTGCGGGGGGAGATCGCTGAGGCGGGGGCCAAGTACGCGGCTGAGGTGAGGGCGCGGACGTTCCCGGGGGAAGCGGAGACGTATTTCGCGAAGAAGAGCTAGTCGTCGCGGTTCTGAATGCGCAATCGCGCCGCCTTCTGGCGCTGCAGAATGCCCTGCCGCAGACGCTCATAGAGCGCTGGCGGCAACGTTCCATACACGGGTTCCGCCGGACGGCCGGGGATCGGCCGCAGGTCATAGCCGGGCCAGATGAAGCGATTGAGCTCGTCAAACCTGAGCCAATGCCTGCCAGAATCGAGGCCGAGCATTCGGCAGGTCGCCGGTGGAATTTCGAGAGAACCCGCCGGGTCCCCCGGCTGGCTATGGGTGATGGCGGCGACTGTGACGCGAACGGCGCCGTCTGGTCCCGTGCTGGCGGCGACCACAATGGCGCACGGCCGATCCTTGGAGGCCTCGTCCGCTCCGGCCGCCTTTTCGTGGCTCCAGAGGAATCCGTAGCGGATGACCAGACCGGGTCTCGGCTCCGGTATGTTCACTTCGGCGCGACGCCGTATTCCGCCGCTTCGATCTCGGCGATGACATCATCAGGCAATTCGCCGACGATCAGAACCTGTCGTTCGCGGGCCCTTAAGCGCTCGTAACGCGCCAGTTCGCTGGCCGAAAGATAGCCACCCACCACCCGGTCGTGGCTGGTCACCACGATGACCTTCGCTTCAATCGCCTCGTGCTGGTACTTGGCGAAGTTGCGGGCGAACTCCGTGGCGCGAACAGTAGGCGCGTCTGTCATGGCCGGCTCCTCCTTGAGCGCATGCGTAAAATACACAGTTTTCGAGTTTTTCACAAATTGGTTCAACCTGTGTGAGTCCGGGGCTTTATCCCGGCCTCAACGCACACTAGACAGTTCGCCTCCATTCAGACGCCGCCAGAGCCATGCACGACATCCGAGCCATCCGCGAAAACCCCGCCGCTTTCGACGCCGGCTGGAGCGCGCGTGGGCTGTCTGCGCAGACGCCGGCCATCCTGGCGCTCGACGGCGAGATGCGCGCCGCCACCACGGCCCTGCAGGCCGCCCAGAGCCGGCGCAATGACGCCAGCAAGCTGATTGGCCAGGCCAAGGCCAGGAAGGACGAGGCCGCCGCCGCCGCCCTGATGGCCGAGGTCGAGGCGCTGAAGGCCGAGATGACCACCCAGGGCGAGATCGAGGCCCGGGTCGGCGCTCAACTCCGCGAGCTGCTGGCCAGCCTGCCGCAGATTCCCGACCCGCACGTCCCGCACGGCGAGGACGAGGCCGGCAACGTCGAGCAGCGCCGCCACGGCGATCCTGTCCGGCTGAACAACGCCCGCGACCACGTCGACCTCGGCGCGGCCCTCGGCGGCATGGACTTCGAGGCCGCCGCCCGCATGAGCGGCTCGCGCTTCGTGGTGCTGAAAGGCCAGATCGCCCGGCTGGAGCGGGCCCTCGGCCAGTTCATGCTCGACGTCCAGACGACCGAGAACGGCTACACCGAGATCAACCCGCCGCTGCTGGTCCGCGACGAGGCGATGTTCGGCACCGGCCAGCTGCCGAAGTTCTATGAGGACCAGTTCAGCGCCTCGCGGATGAGCGAACGGGAACGGCTGCTTCGCAAGGCGTTGCACAATCTCGACGAGGCGATGGAGTCGCGGACCGCGCCGGCCAATGCCTTCGACCTGGTCTTCGAGCTGATCGACAAGGCCCCGACCGAAGAGGACCTCTGGCTGATCCCGACGGCCGAGGTGTCGCTGACCAATCTCATTCGCGAGCAGATCACCGCCGAGGAAGAGCTTCCGCTCCGGCTCACCGCCCTGACCTACTGCTTCCGCGCCGAAGCCGGGGCCAGCGGGCGCGACACCCGCGGCATGATCCGCCAGCACCAGTTCCAGAAGGTCGAGATGGTCTCGATCACCACCCCCGAGGCCTCGGAAGACGAGCACCAGCGGATGGTCGGTTGCGCCGAGGGCATCCTCAAGAAGCTCGGCCTGTCGTTCCGCACCATGCTGCTGTGCACCGGCGACATGGGCTTCACGGCCCGCAAGACCTACGACCTTGAGGTCTGGCTGCCGTCGCAGAACAGCTACCGTGAGATTTCCAGCTGCAGCAACTGCGGCGACTTCCAGGCCCGGCGCATGGACGCCCGGACCAAGAAGGCCGGCGAGAAGGGCACGCGCTTCGTCCACACCCTCAACGGCTCGGGCCTGGCGGTGGGCCGCACCCTGGTGGCGGTGATGGAAAACTATCAGGACGAGGGCGGCCGCATCGCCATTCCCGAGGTGCTGCAGCCCTACATGGGCGGGCTCAAGCACATCGGATGAGAATCCTCCTCACCAACGACGATGGCATCCACGCCGAGGGTCTCGAAACCCTTGAGAAGATCGCCTACGCCCTGACCGACGACGTCTGGGTCGTCGCCCCCGAATACGAACAGTCGGGCGCCAGCCGGGCCCTGACCCTGTCTGATCCCCTGCGGGTGCGCAAAGTCGCCGAGCGCAAATGGGCGGTGACCGGCACCCCGACCGACTGCGTCATGCTGGGCATCCGCAACCTGGTCGAGGGCGGGGCGCCCGACCTGGTGCTCAGCGGCGTCAACCGCGGCCAGAACATCGCCGAGGACGTCACCATGTCCGGCACCGTCGCCGGGGCCATCGAGGGCATGGCGCTGGGCATCCCGTCGATCGCCCTGTCGCAGGCCATGCTGGCCTTCCACGACGAGGTGAAGGCCTATTGGGAGACCGCCGAGGCCTATGGCCCCGGCATCGTCAAGCGGCTGCTGGAAGTGGGCTGGCCCAAGGACGTCATCATGAACGTCAACTTCCCCTCGCGGCCGCCGGAAGAGGTGACCGCCGTCGAGGTGACCCGCCAGGGCTTCCGCGACATGCACATCCGCAAGGCCGAGCGCCGCACCGACCTGCGCGGCCGCGACTACTATTGGATGGGCTTCTCCGGCCAGCTGTCGAACCCGGCCGAGGGCACCGACCTGAAGGCCACCTACGAGGGGCGCATCTCGGTGACGCCGCTGCACATCGACCTCACCCACAACGAAACCGTCCACGCGCTCAAGGGCGTGCTGGGCGGGGCCCCGCCGAAAGCCTGATGTCCAAGCCCCCGCCCCAGCACGCCGAGAAGGAAGAGGGCGAGGATCGCGCCAAGCTGATCCTGGCGCTGCGCGAGCAGGGCGTCACCGACGTCAAGGTGCTGGGGGCGATGGAGAAGACGCCGCGCGAGCTGTTCACGCCGGACCTCTTCAAGCAGCGCTCCTGGGAGGATTCGGCCCTGCCGATCGCCTGCGGCCAGACCATCAGCCAGCCCTACATCGTCGGCCTGATGACCCAGGCCCTGACCCTCGATCGCCGCTCGCGCGTGCTGGAGATCGGCACCGGCAGCGGTTACCAGACCGCCATCCTCAGCCGGCTGTCGCGGCTGGTCTACACGATCGAGCGCTACCGCACCCTGATGGCCGAGGCCGAGGCGCGGTTCAAAGCCCTGCAGCTGGTCAACGTCATCACCAAATTCGGCGACGGCGGGGAGGGCTGGGCCGAGCAGGCGCCTTTTGACCGCATTATGGTCACAGCGGCGGCGCCCGAGGAGCCGACAAGGCTCCTTGCGCAACTGAAACCGGACGGGGTTCTGGTGGCGCCGGTGGGCCGGGGGCCAGTTCAGCAACTGATCCGCTATGCGGGTGACGGGGCGGGCGGCTTCCTGCGGGAAACACTGTGCGATGTGCGGTTCGTCCCCCTGTTGGACGGCGTCGCGCGCGAGCTGTGACTCCCGCAAAATCATCGGCGTCTTCGTGTGCTTAACGCAGGCTTAACGCGCATCAAGCCAGGTGTGCTGTTTGACTGATTAGAGAGCGGCGATGACCCATTCCCTTACCCGCGCCCTGTTGATCGCGGCCAGCGCCGCCGCCCTGACCGCCTGCGTGACCAATCCGACGCCCCGCTATCCCATCGTGGAAGGCCAGGAGGCCGGCACCGGCCCGACCGCCATCGCCGTGCCCAAACCGGCCTATCCGATCCGCGAGGGCGAAGCCCCGCCACCGCCGCCGCAAGGCGACGCCGAGGAAGCGCCGCCCGCCGATGAGCCGGGCGACGTCGCCTGGGCCCAGCCGCAGCCCCAGGGCGGCATCATCCGGGTCTCCAACCTGGCCCCGCCGGTTCAGGCCGAGCCGATCCAGGTGGCCCAGCTCGACCCGCCGGCCGAGGACGAACCGGCCCCGCCGGCCCAGCGCACGGAGACCCGCACCGTCGTCACCGTCGCCGGCAAGGTCGTCACCGTCGAGGGCAAGCCCAAGAGCTACACCGTCAAGTCGGGCCAGGGGCTCGATGCCGTGGCCCGGGAGCTGGGCACCACCCGCAAGCAGCTGGCCGACGACAACAAGCTGAAGGAGCCCTACCGGCTGAAGCCCGGCCAGGTGCTCAAGGGCCCGGCCAGCAAGGGCAGCAAGGCCTATGTCGTCGACAGCGGCGACACCCTCTACGCCATCGCCAAGCGCTTCAACGTCAAGGCCGCCGCCCTGGCCGAGGAGAACGACCTCACCGTCAAGTCGGCGATCAAGAAGGGCCAGAAACTGCGCCTGCCGCAGGGCTTCAAGGACAGCGGTCCGGTGAAGAAGACGGTCACGGTGACGGTGGATGCGCCGGCGCCGCCGCGCCCGCGTCCGCAGCCCCGGCCTCCGGTCGAACAGCCGCCGCCCGCCGACCTGCCGGACGATCCGCGCGCCTTCCCGCCGGCCCGGCCGCCGGTCGCGACGCCCCCGACTCCCCGGCCGCAGCCACCCGTCGAACTGCCGCCGGCCAAACCGCCGGTGGTCCAGCCGCCGGTCGCTCTGCCGCCCGTCGTGAAGCCGCCTGTCGCCAGGCCTCCGGTGGCCAAGCCGCCCGTGCAATCCCCGCCGGTGGTCGCCACCCCGCCGGTCCAGAAGCCGCCGGTCTACCGGCCGCCGGTGGTCTCGCCGCCGGCTCCGGCCAAGCCGCTGCCGCCGCTGATGCCGGACGACAAGCCGCCGACCTACAGCAATGAGGACTACGTCCGCATGGCGGCCGGCCGCTTCCAGTGGCCGGTGCGCGGCACGGTGATCTCGCCCTACGGCCCCAAGGTCGGCGGCCAGCGCAACGACGGCGTCGACATCGGCGCCTCGGCAGGCACGCCCGTGGTCGCCGCCGCCGACGGCATCATCAAGCTGGCCAATGAACTGCCGGGCTCGGGCCTGACGGTCATCGTCATCCACGCCGATGGCTGGGCGACGGTCTACGCCAACCTGCGTTCCGCCGATGTCAGCATGGATCAGCGGGTCAGCCGCGGCCAGAAGATCGGCGTCGTCGGCCAGAGCGGCGACGCCCCCCGGCCGCAGCTGCACTTCGAGGTGAGGCATTCGCCTTCGGCCAAGTTCAAGGCCCGGGCGATCGACCCGCAGATCGTGCTGCCGAGGTAGGCTGCCGAAGGTTTCGGCCGTCGCCGACGCCGCCGTGAGAGGTCCCTTCTCCCCTTGTGGGAGAAGGTGGCCCGAAGGGCCGGATGAGGGGGCGATAGGTCTTCAAGCTGCGATGAGGTGGTTGCGACGCGCGCCGTAGAAGCCGGTGCGACCCCTCATCCGTCGGCTTCGCCGACACCTTCTCCCGCAAGGGGAGAAGGGCGCCCAGAGGCGAACTCACAAACTACGGCAGCGGTTTGCCCAGTTCCCCCGCTACGTCGCGGATGAACTGCCAGGCCACCCGGCCGGATCTCGACCCGCGCGCCTGGGCCCACTGCAGAGCCCGCCGGTCGAGATTCTCCACACTCAGCTCAAACCGACCTGCATAGGCCCGCACCGCGTCCAGATACGCCGCCTGATCCATCGGCGGAAATCCGACCCACAGCCCGAAACGGTCCGACACGCTGACCTCTTCCTCCGCATCCTCCGCGGAGGCGATCAGCCCGCGCCCCTCGGCGTGGTCGCGTGGCATCAGGTGGCGGCGGTTCGACGTCGCCACGAACAGCACATTCTCCGGCGGCCCGGCGACGCCACCCTCAAGCGCCGACTTCAGCGCCTTGGCCGCCGCCGCCCCGTCCTCGAAAGACAGGTCGTCACACAGGACCACGAACCGCTCGCTCCGATCGCGCAGCACGTCGAACAGGTCGGGCAGGGCGGTGACCTCGTCGCGGTCGACCTCGACCAGCTTGAGGTCCGGATGGCCGGCGACGGCGGCCATGAAGGCGGCCTTGGCCAGGCTGCTCTTGCCGGTGCCACGCACGCCCCACAGCAGGGCGTGATTGGCCGGCAGGCCCCTGGCGAAGCGGGACAGGTTCTCGACAAACCGCTCCTTCTGGCGGTCCACCCCGACCAGCAGGTCCAGCGGCAGCGGGTAATCGGGCGCGGCCAGGAAGGCAGCCCGGGCCGGGTCGTGGCGGAACAGCCGGGCGCCGGCGAAGTCGAGCCTGGCCGGCGCGGCGGGGGCGAGGCGTTCGAGGGCCTCGGCGATGCGGGCCAGAAGGGGCGTGAGGTCGGTCATTGCGCACCGCTTCTAGCGGACTGTGACGGCGAAAAGCCACAGGGCCGAGCCGTGTTTTGACCACTCATTGCAAACCGCAGGGTCAAGCCCTAGTTTCCGCCGACCTGAAACCGGCGCGCTGCGAACAGCCGCGCCAGATGCAAAAATTGCGGAGTTCCAATGCCTGCAGAAGCTTCCGGTCTGTTGCAAGCCATCGGCTTGCCAGTCCTGCTGATCGCCCTGTTCTACTTCATGATCCTGCGGCCCCAGCAGAAGCGCGCCAAGGAGCATCAGAACATGATCTCCAACGTCAAGCGCGGCGACATGATCGAGTTGTCCAGCGGCCTGGTCGGCAAGGTCGTCCGCGTCGAGGAAAAGGAAGTCGGCGTCGAGATCGCTCAGGGCGTCACCGTCAAGGTGGTCAAGAGCATGATCGGCGTGGTCCGCTCCAAGGGCGAACCCGCCCCCGCCAACGACGCCAAGAGCTGATCGCTCTTTCGCAAGTTCGCCCGGAGCGACCCCGACCATGATGACCGTGTCCCGCTGGAAGATCATCGCCGTTATCGCGGCGGTGCTCCTCAGCCTCCTGTTCGCGATGCCGAACGTCCTGCCTCAGAACGTTCGCGACGGGCTTCCGGGCTTTCTTCCCAAGAAGGGGCTGAATCTCGGCCTCGACCTGCAGGGCGGATCGCAACTGTTGCTCGAGGTCGACACCTCGGCGCTTCGCAAGGAGCGGGTGACCAACCTGATCGAGGACATCCGCCGGCTGCTGGGCGAGGCGGGGATCACGGGGGCCAACATCACGGCGGCCGGCGACGGTGTGCTGATCGTGCTGCCGGACGAATCGCGCGTCGCCGAGGTGCAGGGCCTGATCAGCCGCCAGCTGGCCGCGCCGACCCGGGCGGGCACGCCCGACCTGCGGGTCGACCGCAAGGGCGCCGAGGTTCGCGCCACCTACACCGACGACGCGATCCGCGAGGTCTCAACCAACGCCGTCGAGCAGTCGATCGGCATCATCACCCGCCGCGTCGACGACATGGGCACCCGCGAGCCGGCGATTAGCCGCCAGGGCGAGAACCGAATCGTCGTCCAGGCCGCCGGCGAGAGCGACCCGGAAAAGCTGAAGTCGCTGATCGGCCAGACCGCCAAGCTGACCTTCCAGATGGTCGATACGACGATGTCGGTGCAGCAGGCGCAGGCCGAGGGCATCCCGCCCGGTTCGGAGATCCTGCCCAGCGTCGACCAGTACGCCGGCGCCTACCTGGTCAAGAAACGCGCCGACGTCACCGGCGAGATGCTGACCGACGCCCGCCAGGACACCGACGGCCAGACCGGCCAGACCGTCGTCTCCTTCCGCATGAACGGCGAGGGGGCCAAGCGCTTCGGCTCGGTGACCAGCAACAACATCGGCCAGCCCTTCGCCATCATCCTTGACGGCAAGGTCCTGTCCGCCCCGCGCATCAACAGCGCCATCACCGGCGGCTCGGGCATCATCACCGGCAACTTCACGGTGGCCAGCGCCAACGAGCTGGCCATCCTGCTGCGCGCCGGCGCCCTGCCGGCCCCGCTGAACGTCGAACAGCAGACCACGGTCAGCGCCAGCCTCGGCGCCGACGCCGTCGACGCCGGCCTGATCTCGACCATGATCGCCTTCGTGGCGGTGCTGGTCTTCATGGTGCTGGCCTACGGCTTCCTGTTCGGCGGCGTCTCGGTCATCGCTCTGCTGGTCAACGGCGTGATGATCGTCGCGGCCATGTCGATGACCCAGGCCACCCTGACGCTTCCAGGCATTGCAGGCCTGATCCTGACCCTGGCCGTGGCCGTCGACGCCAACGTGCTGATCTACGAACGGATGCGGGACGAGATCCGGGCCGGACGAACGCCGCTGGCGGCGGCCGACGCCGGCTTCTCACGCGCCATGTTGACCATCTTCGACGCCAACATCACCCACCTGGGCGCCTCGATCATCATGTTCAGCCTCGGGGCCGGCCCGGTGAAGGGCTTCGCCTGGACCCTGGCCATCGGCGTGTTCACCTCGGTGTTCAGCGCCGTGCTGGTCACCCAGGTCCTCCTGGCCTTCTGGTTCCGCGTCGCGCGGCCCAAGACCCTTCCGATTACGTGAGCGGCCCCATGACCCACGAAACCAAAGGCTTCTGGCCACTCATCAAGCTGATCCCGATCAAGACCAACTTCCGGATGATGCGGTACGCCGCGCCGCTGGCCGGCATCTCCCTGCTCCTGTGCATCGGGGCCATGGTCGCCACCGTCCTGCCGTTCACGCCGCCCTGCGGCGGCCTGGCCTGCGGCGTCGACTTCAAGGGCGGCACGCTGATGGAGATCAGCACGGCGCCCAAGACGATCGACCAGAAGCGCCTCACCGACCTCATCCAGTCCCACGGCGTCAACGACGTCCAGGTCCAGGGCATCGGCGAGCCGAACGCGGCCGGCGGGCAGACGTCCGCCAACATCCGCTTCATGACCCCCGAGACCGCCAACCCGGCCCAGAAGGTCACCGAGATCCAGACCGCCCTGACCCGGGAACTGGGCGCGACGAAGTTCACCCGCACCGAGGTTGTCGGCCCCAGCATCTCGGGCGAGCTGTTCGGCAAGGGCCTGCTGGCCCTGGTGCTCGGCATCGGCATGATGATGACCTACATCTGGTTCCGCTTCGGCCGCTCGTTCGGCGTCGGTGCGGCGCTCGCCCTGCTGCACGACGTGGTGCTGACCTTCGGCCTGTTCGCCCTGACCGACATGGAATTCACCCTGACGACGGTGGCGGCCATCCTGACCATCATCGGCTATTCGGTGAACGACACCATCGTCGTCCTCGACCGCATCCGTGAGAACCTGCGCAAGTACAAGAAGATGCCCATGCAGGAGCTGCTGGACCTGTCGATCAACGAGACCTTCTCGCGGACCATCATGACCGGCATCACCGGCCTGATGGCGCTGGGGGTCCTGGCGGTGTTTGGCGGGGAGGCGCTGTTCGGCTTCTCGATCGCCATGATCTTCGGCATCGTCGTCGGCACCTACTCCTCCTTCTTCATCGCCGCGCCGGTGCTGATGTGGCTGGGCGTCGTGCGCGGGGACGAAGAGGCCGAGGTACAGATCCTGGGACCCGCCTCGCGGGCCTGACCATGCGGCAGGCCCCGTCCATCGACGCCTGGGGCGGCGGCGGCTTTCGGGTCTCCGGCCTCTGGCGGCCGGGCTCGTTGCTGATCGTCGATGACGTGGCCCAGGACTGGTCGGTCAAAAGCCTCGCCGGTCTGACCCTGGACGCCTTCGCCCCGGTCTTCGCGGCCGGGCCAGCCGTTGAGTTCGTGCTGCTCGGCACGGGGCTTACCCAGGCGCTGCCGCCGAAGGACATCCGCGAGGGCCTGCGGGCCAGGGGCCTGGGCCTGGAGTTCATGTCCAGCGAGGCGGCGGCCCGCAGCTACAACGTCCTGGCCTCGGAAGGCCGCCGGATGGCGGCGGCCCTGATCGCCGTCTGAGCCTTTGCAGGCCAGACGAAGCGGCCTATAGCAGAGCCCCTGGGTAGGACTTTTCGAGGGGCTCGAACAATGACGGCGCTGCTGTCCAATTTCCGAAACACCATCATCCTCAGCGTCATCCTGTCGCTGGTCATGGTCTACGCCTATTTCGCCGCGAACCAGGGCACGACCGCCGACTTCGCCATCGCCGCGCTGCGCTGGTTGCACGTGCTGTTCGGCATCCTGTGGATCGGCCTGCTCTACTACTTCAACTTCGTGCAGATCCGCGTCATGCCGCAGATCCCGGCCGAGCTGAAGCCGGCGGTGTCCAAGTACATCGCGCCGGAAGCCCTGTTCTGGTTCCGCTGGGCGGCCCTGGCCACCTGGGTGGTCGGCGTCTTCCTGGCCTTCCATCGCGGCTACCTGATCGAGGCCTTCACGCTGGGCGCCACCGAGAACTTCGCGGTTCCGAGCCACATCCTGATCGGCATCGGCATGTGGCTGGCGACCATCATGTTCTTCAACGTCTGGGCCTTCATCTGGCCGGCCCAGAAGATCGCGCTCGGCATCAAGGAAGGCTTCGACGCCGACGCCAAGGCGGCGGCCGGCAAGAAGGCGATGCTGTTCTCGCGGACCAACACCCTGCTGTCGATCCCGATGCTGGTCACCATGACCATGAACCAGACGATCTTCGGCTAAGCCTCGGCTTCCGCTAAGAGAAGGGCCCGCCGGCGACGGCGGGCCCTTTTTCGTGGACCCTATGCAAGACCTCGACGCCATCCTCGCCGACAAGGACCCCGACCGCTGGCTGTCCGGCCGCTTCGTCGCCGATACGGCCGCGCGGGCCGACCTGGTGGCGCTCTACAGCCTCGACAACGAGCTGGCGGCGGTCGGCCGCAAGGTGCGCGATCCGCTGGTCGGGGAGATGCGGCTGGCCTGGTGGCGCGAGGCGCTGGAAGGCCTGATCGCCACCGGCGCGACGCGCGGCCACGCTGTGTTGGAAGCGCTGAAGACCGCCCGCCTGCCGATGGACACGGTCGCCGGCCTGCCCGACCGCTACATCGACGCCTTGGGCCCCACCGATGACGACGAGGCCCTGCTGGCCCGCATCGACGAGACCGACGGCGTGGTCATGGCCCTGGCCGCCCTGCGCCTGCACCCGGACGCCCGGGTGGAACAGGTGGCCGACGCGGCTCGGGCGCTGCATCTGGCGCGGGCCAACCATGCGGACAGGGCGGCGGTTCGCGCCGTGCTGAAGCGAGGGCAGGGGGCTTTGGCGTCACTGCCCGTCGCGGCCTTCCCAGCCGTCGCGCACGCGGCCCTCGCCAAGGCCTACGCCGGCGGCGGCAAGCCGGGGCCGCTGGGCAAGCGGCTCCGGATGACCTGGGCGGTGATGACGGGGAAGCTGTAGGGCCTACTTCTTCTCCGCCGTCCACTCGTCGAGCCAACCCAGCACCTCGTCGTGCCACTGCACCGAGTTCTGCGCCTTCAGCACCCAGTGGTTCTCCTCCGGGAAGTAGAGGAACTTGCTCGGCACGCCGCGCCGCTGCAGGGCGGTGAAGGTGGCGATGCCTTCCTCCAGCGGCACGCGGTAGTCCTTGCCGCCGTGGACCACCAGCATCGGGGTGTTCCAGCTGGCCACATGGTTGGAGGGGTTGAACTTGTCGTAGGTGGTGTTCGGCTCATACGGCGTGCCGCCGTTTTCCCACTCGCTGAACCACAGCTCCTCGGTCGAATAGCCCATGAAGCGGGCGTCGAAGATGCCGTCGTGGTTGACCAGGCACTTCCAGGGCTTTGACCAGTTGCCGGCGATCCAGTTGACCATGAAGCCGCCATAGGAGCCGCCAAGCGCGCAGGCCCGGTCGCCATCGAGGAAGCTGTAGCTCTTCAGGGCGTGGTCCCAGCCCTTCTGCAGGTCCTCCAGCGGCCGGTCGCCCCAGTGCTGGCTGATGGCGTCGGTGAAGCCCTGGCCATAGCCGGTCGAGCCGTGGAAATCGATCATCACCACCGCATAGCCCCGCGCCGCATAGGCCTGGGCGTTCCAGCGGTAGTGGAAGAGGTTGCCGAACGAACCCTGCGGCCCGCCATGGATCAGGAAGGCGACCGGATACTTCTTCGAGGCGTCGAAGTTGGCCGGCTTGACCAGGTAGCCGCGCACCGTCTCGCCATTCCAGCCGGCGAACTCGAACTGCTCATAGCCGCCCCAGTCGACGTCCTTCAACTGCTCGGCGTTCAGCTGCGTAATCGGCCGCGGCATGGCCTTGGCCTTGAAGTCCTGCAGATACAGCTGGGCCGGGCTATCCAGCGCATCCTGGGCGTAGACCGCCCCGGTCGGGGTCAGGCTGAAGGCGCTGACGTGGCCGGGGCCGGTCTTGGCCGTCACCTTGCCGCTCTTCACATCGATGCCGAAAATCCGGGTCTGGCCGATGTCTTGGGCGCTGACGTAGAGGGTCTTGCCGTCCTTGGCCCAGGCCAGCGTGTCGGCCGAACGATCCCAGTCGGCGGCGAGATCCCGGGTCGCGCCGGTGGCCACGTCGCGCAGCTTGATCTGCCAGCGGTCGGCCTCGAAGCCGGGCCGCGCCATGGCCCGGTAGGCCATGGTTTTGCCGTCCGGCGAGAACACCGCCCCGGTGTCCCAGGCCTTGTTGGCCTCGGTCAGGTTGACCGCGCCCTCGCCGCTGAGCGGAACCTGCCAGAGGTCAAAGTTGGTCGACCAGGCCTCGCTCTTGCCGGCGATGCGCACGGCGTAGACCACGGCCTTGGAGTCCGGTGTGAAGCTGTACTCGCTGTCGTCGCCGAACGGCTTGGAGGGGGCGTCGCCATCGACGCCGCGCATCAGGTGGACGGCCTGGCCGGCTTCCACGGCTTTGCCGTCGGCGCCCAAGGAGAGGGCGAACAGGCTGTTGTTCTTGCCGTCGGCCCAGGCGTCCCAGTGGCGGATGAACAGGCGGTCGTGGACCACGCCGTTGGACTTGGGCGTCAGATCCTCGGGCATCTTCTTCTTGCAGAGGATTTCCGGACAACTTGAGTCGACGCTCAGCGACACCACCAGCGTCTTGCCATCCGGCGAGACGGCAAAGGAGCCGACGTCGAGAGGGAGGTTGGTGACTTGGGTCACGGCGCCGCTGGCGACGTCCAGCTTGAACACCTGGTCGACCCCGCCCGTGCGGCCCGAGGCGAAGTAGAGGGCCTTGCTGTCCGGCGACCAGCGCGGCGACACGCCGCCGCCGTCCGAGGCGGCCAGGCGGACCGGCTTGGCGCCCTTGGCCTTCAGGTCGACCAGCCACAGGCTCATCGCCGCCTTGTTGGCCTCGTAGTCCATGGTCCGCAGGCTGTAGACGACGTAGCGGCCGTCGGGCGAGACGCGCGGATCGCTGACCCGTTCGAGGGTGACCATGTCCTTGGCGGTGAAGGGGCGGGCTTCGGCGGCGCTGACGGTCATGACGGCCGCGAGGGCGGCGCCGGCCAGCAGGCGGAATGCGATCTTCATACTCAGGAAATCCCCGGAAGGCGTTGTCGATTGGCGCGGACCCTAGACCCGGCGAAGGCCCGACGCCAGACGTCAGGGACGCCAGGGTTTGAGGCGTGGAATCCAGCGTGGCACGGCCGCGAAATAGGCCGCGTAGTCGTCCGGAAACTGCTGGCGCAGAGTCGGTTCCTCGTAGGTGACGACGAAGGCGTGGGTGACCAGTCCGAGCAGGATGCCGTAGGCCAGCAGGTCGACGCTCAAGGCCATCGCCGCCTGGCCGAGGATCAGGGTCAGCACCGAGACGTACATCGGATTGCGCACATGCCGGTACAGCCGGCTGGTCACCAGCCGCGCGGTTGGGGCGATGGGGGCGGGGGTGCCGCCGCCCTTCAGCGCGAAGTCGGCGAAGCAGAGCAGAAGCCCGACCAGGCCGAGGGCCGCCGCCAGCAGGCCTGGCCACAGCAGCCAGCTGGCCTTCCAGTCCCAGCGGGTGATCCACCAGGGGATCAGCCCGGCCACCGTGCCCGGCGCCACGAACAGGAACAGCACCGTCCCGGCGATGGCGCGGACCCGGCGCATCGCTCCGCTACTCCGCCGCAAGGGCGCGTTGGCCCAGCCAGCCGTCGAGGTCGTCGAGCGCCCGCTGGCTCATCAGCTGCTTCTTGGCCCGGCCACGCTCCTTCATGGGGATCTTCTCACCGGAGGCGTCCTTCTTCGGCGCCTCCATCGGCGGCAGCAGGCCGTAGTTGATGTTCATCGGCTGGAAGCTGCCCTTGCCCTCGACCAGGTGGCCGCCGGTGATGTGGGCGGCCAGCGCCCCCAGGGCGGTGGTCGCCGGCGGCGTCTCGATCGGCGCGCCCAGCCGCTCGGCGGCGGCGAGGCGGCCGGTCAGCAGGCCGATGGCGGCGCTCTCGACATAGCCCTCGACCCCGGTCACCTGGCCGGCGAAGCGCAGGCGTTTGTCGGCCTTGAGCCGCAGCTGCTCGTCCAGCAGCCTGGGGCTGTTGAGGAAGGTGTTGCGATGCAGGCCGCCCAGCCGGGCGAACTGCGCGCCCTGCAGCCCCGGAATCATCCGGAACACATCGGCCTGGGCCCCGTGCTTCAGCTTGGTCTGGAAGCCGACCATGTTCCACAGGGTGCCGAGCGCATTGTCCTGCCGCAGCTGGACGATGGCGTGGGCCTTGACCGTCGGATCGCGCGGGTTGGTCAGGCCGACCGGCTTCATCGGTCCGTGGCGCAGGGTCTCGCGCCCTCGCTCGGCCATCACCTCGATCGGCAGGCAGCCGTCGAAGTAGGGCACATGCTCCCAGTCCTTGAACTCGGCCTTGGGCCCGTCCAGCAGGGCGTCGATGAAGGCCTCGTACTGCTCCCTGGTCATCGGGCAGTTGATGTAGGCGGCCGCGTCGCCGCCGGGGCCTTCCTTGTCGTAGCGCGACTGGCGCCAGGCGATGTCCATGTCGATGGATTCGAGGTGCACGATCGGCGCGATGGCGTCGAAGAAGCTCAGCGAGTCCTCGCCGGTCAGCGTCAGGATCGCCTCGGCCAGGGCCGGGGAGGTGAGGGGGCCGGTGGCGACGATGACGCTGTCCCAGTCGGCGGGCGGCAGGCCGGCGATCTCCTCGCGTTCGATGGTGACCAGCGGATGGGCTTCGAGCTTCGCCGTCACCGCCGCCGAGAAACCGTCGCGGTCGACCGCCAGCGCCCCGCCGGCCGGCACCTGATGGGCGTCGCCGCAGGCCATGATGATGCTGTCGCAGCGCCGCATCTCGGCGTGCAGCAGGCCGACGGCGTTGAACCGCCAGTCGTCGGAGCGGAAGCTGTTGGAGCAGACCAGCTCGGCCAGGCCATCGGTCTGGTGGGCGTCGGTGCCGCGCACGGGGCGCATCTCGTGCAGGATGACCGGCACGCCGGCCTGGGCGATCTGCCAGGTCGCCTCGGAGCCGGCCAGGCCGCCGCCGATCACATGAATGGGTTTGTTCGTCATGGGCGGACAGATAGTCGCCAAACCGTCCGGGGGGAACGGCCTGTTCGCTTTCTGGTGGCGCACCGGCCCGGGCTGTGGTGTCCTCCGGGCTCATTGTGGGACCTCGGGGGAGGCAATCGTGGCTCAACTGGATATCAGCCAGTCGGCGTTTTCAGGATTTGGCGTCATCAGCCGCAACTGGGTCGCGCCGGCGATCTGGGGTTTGGTGCAGACGGTGCTGGCCGTCCTGCCCATGCTGCTGGTGCTGCCGACGCTCATCGACTTTTTCGCGACGATCTCCGCGTCCATGGCCGGAGGCGCCGAGCCCGACCAGGCTGAGCTCATGCGCCTCTCCAACCAGATGAACATCGTCCAGCCTCTGACCTGGATCACCCAGCTGCTGGCCCAGGGCCTGGTTACCGGCGCCATCATCCGCGCCGTGCTGCATCCCGAGCAGAAGAGCTGGTTCTACATGCGCCTGGGCATGGCCGAGGTCATGCTGGTGGCCGTCAGCCTCGTCTTCACCATCCTCTACATCGTCGCCTTCGTCGTCGCCGCCATCGTGGTGGCTATCATCGGCTTCGCGGTCGGCGCCGCCTCGCAGGAGGCCGGCATCGCGGCGGCGGTGCTGTTCGGCCTGGTCGCCTTTGGCGTCCTCATCTGGGGCAGCCTGCGCTTCTCGCTGAGCTTCGCCATGAGCCACGAGAAGAAGCAGTTCCTGCTGTTCGAAAGCTGGAAGATGACCCAGGGCCACGCCGCCGGCCTGTTCGGCATGGGCCTGCTGGCGGTCATCGTCGGCATGCTGATCAGCTTCGTGGTGGTTGGCCTGCTGTTCGCCGTCGGCGCCTTCCTGGTGCTCGGCAACGGCGGCTTCGAGGCCCTGCAGGCGCTGGACGACAGCAAGGACTTCGGCGCCTTCTTCACGCCGCAGCGGATCCAGGCCCTGATCGGCTTCGGCGCGCTGTATCTGATCGTCGCCTCGGCCATCAACGGCTACGTCGGGGCCATTTTCACCGCCCCCTGGGCCGAGGCCTACCGACAGCTGAGGGGCGAGAACGTCGAGGTCTTCTGAACCCCGTCCTTACCTGTCGCGTTGCTCCCGAATGCTGGCATAAGCTTCACCCGTCGATGGGTGAGGCGAATCAGCTGACCCGCGACAGGGGATAGAACGGTTTCAAGATGTCCTTTTCGCCCGTCCAGGCGTCCCTAGAGGGCTTCCGCTTCATTCGTGACCGGCCGCGGCCGGTGACCGTGTGGATGGCGGCGTTGCTGGCGCTCAACCTCGCCGCCGCCCTGTTCAACCTGTCGCCCTGGGCGCGCCGGCTGGAGCAGCTGCAGGCGGCGCAGGGTTTTGAATGGTCCTGGGCGACAGTGCAGGACCTGGCCCTGCACCTGCTGCCAGCCGCCGTCATCGCCCTGTTCCTGACCTTCGCCAGCCTCTGCATCGTCACCCCGTCGATCTTCCGGGTGATGCTGGGCAAGACACACAATCCCGACTTCCGGCTGGGGGCCGACGAGGCCCGCATGTTCTGGCTGTTCCTGGCCATCCTGCTGGCCATCACCGTGGCCGCCATCCCCTTCGGCATCGTCCTGGGGCTGAGTCGGGCCCTGGCCGGCCCGCTGGCCGAGAAGGTCGGGCTGTCCGGCCTGATGGCGCTGCTCGGGCCGCTGTCAGTGCTGTTCCTGCAGGCCTACTTCATCATCCGCCTGTCGCTGACCGCGCCGGTCGCCATCGACCAGCACCGGCTGGACGTCATGGGCGCCTGGCGGATGACCCACGGCGCCTTCTGGCAGCTGCTGGCCGGCACCCTGCTGGCCCTGCTGCTGACCTTCCTGGTGGCGGCCGGGGCGGTGATCGCCTTTTCGATCGTGGCGGTGGTGGTGGCCTTCGTGTTCGGCATTCCGCCGGGCGAGCTGAGCGCCTTCCTGTTCCCGACCGACCAGGGCCTGCTCAACCACTTCGGGGCCGGGCCGATGCTGCGGCGGGTCTTCGAGTCGGCCCTGCTGGCCATCCTCTTCTGCGTGGTCTGCGCCACGGTGGTCTACGCCTACCGTGAACTGTCGCCGCCCCGCGAAGAGGCGGTGGCGGAGCCCGACGACGACATTCTCGAGCACGAGACGGTGGTTTAGCCCTGAAGCCTAGCTGTTCGCCGCGGCGCTCGGCCGCTCGCTGACCCGCCCGTGCCAGTCGCGCAGGGCGGTGGCGTCCTGCGGCATCTCCAGCCCGGTGAAGGCGGCGAAGTCGATCGTGGTCAGGGCGCAGATGTCGGCCATGCCATAGGTCTCGCCGGCGATGAACGGTCCGCCGGCCGCCAGTTCGCGGTCCAGCCAGCCGCAGCTGCGGGCATAGGCCTCGCGGTTCGACTCGCCGAAATCCTTGAACTGGGTCAGCAGGGCGGCGGTCAGCGGATGGGCGTGGCGCCAGAACATCCCCACCGGGGTCATCAGCTGGAACTCGATGCGCCGGATCCACATGTCGACCAGCGCCTGCTGCACGGCGGTGGCGCCGAACATCGCCGGCTCCGGGTGCAGGCTCTCAAGGTAGCGGCAGATGGCGACGCTCTCGGAGATGGCCGTGCCGTCGTCGAGCACCAGGGTCGGCACCTGACCCAGCGAATTGCGGGCCTTGTGCTCGTCGCTCTTGTGCTCGCGGGCCTGCATCTTCACCCGCGTCTCGGGCAGGTCGATGCCTTTTTCAGCCACGAAAATCCGCACCCGGCGCGGATTGGGCGCCGGGTTGCGCTCACCATACAGGATCATCCGTTGATCAGCTGCAGGGGTTGGTGGCGCAGGTGGCCAGGCCCGCGCGCTGTTGATCCTGCAGGGCCTGCTTGTCCAGTTCCGCCTGCTTTTCCCAGTCCACCTGGGTGCGGCAGACCTTGGTGGGGAAGCGGGTGCCGAGCACCGCGGTCTTCTTGCAGACCATCCGGTTCGGATCCTTCTTCACTTCCTGCTTGGGCGCCTCGGTCGGCTTGGCGGCCTCGGCGGCGAAGCTGGCCGTGGCGAGAGTCGCACAGGCGACGGCGACGAAAATGACCTTCATGGGTGACTCTTCAACTGTGGATCGAGGAGGGCCGGCCATCCCCTGAGGCCGACCGGGTTAACAACGCTAACATGACAAAATCCGAAACGCCACCAATGACCCATTGCGAGCATTCGCGGCCTATCGCCCCGCGCGCGGCGGTCTGCTAACCAGGGCCATGCGCCCGAGCCTGTCAGGCGGAAGCGGGGCGGCCCCGCCGCCCGGACAGGCTCGAAACCAAGGGCGCGGGAGGGATGTCATGAGCGAGTTTTCGGCCACCGACGCGGGGCTGGTGGGCTTCAAGGTCCTGCGCGAGAAACCCATGGTCTGGCCTGCCTGGGCCATTCTCAGCCTGGCGCTCAGCGTGGTCAGCGTGATGATCATGGTCCTGCTGGCGGGGCCGGCGCTCATGGAGGTCCAGGAGCTGGCCAAGGCGACGCCGCCGGACGCGGAGGCGATGATGGCCGCCTACGGTCGCATGATCCCGGCCGTGCTGTTGCTGCTGCCCGTCGGGATCGTCGGCTATGCGGTGCTCTACGCCGCCGCCAGCCGCATCGTCCTGCGGCCCGCCGACCGCGGCTTCGGCTGGATGAAGTTCGGGGCCGACGAGTTCCGCCAGGGGCTGGCCATGCTGCTGGTCTTCCTGATCCTGTTCGGCGTCTACCTGCTGGCGGCCGTCGCGGCCGGCGTCTTCATCGCCCTGGGCGCCATGGTCAACCCGGCCCTGGGCATCCTCGTCGGCCTGCTGGCGGTTCTCGCGGCGCTGGGTGTCGTCGTCTATGTCGCCGTCCGCCTGTCGCTGGTCAGCCCGGCGACCTTCGCCACCGGGCGCGTCGACCTTGGCGCGGCCTGGCGGCTGACCAAGGGCCGTTTCGGTCCGCTGTTCGGCGCCTATGTTCTGGCCTGGGTGATGGGCGTCATCATCGGGGCGATCGGGCTGGGGGTGTTCTTCCTGATCGGCATGCCGATCTTCGGGCTCGGCAACACGGCCCAGGCGGTGTTCGAGCCGAACATGGCCTCGATGGCGACCATGTTCCCGCCCGTCGGCATCGCCTACTACATCTGGAACGCTGTCCTGTCGGGCGTCACCTCGGTGATCTTCCTGACGGTCGCCCCGACGATCTACAAGCAGATCACCGGCGGCGAACCGGCCGTCTTCGACTGAAGACAGCCGGCCTCCGCTACGCCCGCTTCTTGCGCCGCTCGGCCGCCCGGTCGCGGTGGCGCTTGAGCAGGGTGTCGAGGTAGCGGCCGGTCCAGCTGCCGGGGATGGCGGCGACCTGCTCAGGCGTGCCGACGCCGACGATCTCGCCGCCGCCGTCGCCGCCCTCGGGGCCGAAGTCGACCAGCCAGTCGGCGGTCTTCACGACATCCAGGTTGTGCTCGATGACGACCACGGTGTTGCCCTGGTCGACCAGCTCGTGCAGCACCTCCAGCAGCTTGCGGACGTCCTCGAAATGCAGGCCGGTGGTCGGCTCGTCGAGGATGTACAGCGTCCGGCCCGTGGCCCGCTTGCTGAGCTCCTTCGACAGCTTCACCCGCTGCGCCTCGCCGCCCGACAGGGTGGTCGCCGACTGGCCGACCTTGACGTAGCCCAGGCCGACCCGGTTCAGCGTCTCCATCTTGTCGCGCACCGACGGCACGGCCTTGAAGAACTCGCCGGCCTCCTCGACGGTCATGTCCAGCACCTCGGCGATGGACTTGCCCTTGAACAAGACCTCCAGGGTCTCGCGGTTGTAGCGCTTGCCCTTGCAGACGTCGCAGGTGACGTAGACGTCGGGCAGGAAGTGCATCTCGATCTTGATCAGCCCGTCGCCCTGGCAGGCCTCGCAGCGGCCGCCCTTGACGTTGAAGCTGAACCGCCCCGGGCCATAGCCGCGCACCTTGCTCTCCGGCAGGTTGGCGAACCAGTCGCGGATCGGCTGGAAGGCGCCGGTGTAGGTGGCCGGGTTCGACCGCGGGGTGCGGCCGATCGGGCTCTGGTCGATGTCGATGACCTTGTCGAAGTTCTCCAGCCCCTCGATCTTCTCGTGCGGGGCGGGGGCGTCCGAGGCGTTGTTCAGCCGCCGGGCGGCGGCCTTGTACAGGGTCTCGATGGTGAAGGTCGACTTGCCGCCGCCCGACACCCCGGTGATGCAGGTGAAGGTGCCGACCGGGATCTCCGCCGTCACGCCCTTGAGGTTGTTGCCGGTGGCCCCGACGACACGCAGCACGTTCTTCTTGCTGATCGGCCGGCGCTTTTCCGGCACCTCGATCTCGCGCGTGCCGATCAGGTACTGGCCGGTCATGCTGCGCGGGCTGTTCATGATGTCCTGCGGCGTGCCCTCGGCGCAGATCTCGCCGCCGTGGATGCCGGCCGCCGGGCCCATGTCGATGACATAGTCGGCGGTCAGGATCGCCTCCTCGTCATGCTCGACGACCAGCACCGAGTTGCCGAGGTCGCGCAGGCCCTGCAGCGATTGCAGCAGGCGGGTGTTGTCCCGCTGGTGCAGGCCGATCGACGGCTCGTCGAGCACATAGAGCACGCCGGTCAGGCCCGAGCCGATCTGGCTGGCCAGGCGGATGCGCTGGCTCTCGCCGCCCGACAGGGTGCCCGAGGCGCGTGACATGTTGAGGTAGTCGAGGCCGACGTCGACCAGGAACCGCAGGCGGTCGTTGATCTCCTTCAGGATCCGCCGGGCGATCTCCATCTGCTTTTCGGAGAGCTGGCCCTCGAGGCCGGCGAACCACTCCTTGGCCGGCCTGATCGCCAGGCCGGAGATTTCCGAGACATTCTTGCCGGCGATCTTCACGGCCAGGGCTTCAGGGCGAAGCCGGGCGCCGCCGCAGGCCTCGCAGGGGGTGTCGGACTGGTAGCGGCCCAGCTCCTCGCGCACCCAGCTGGAATCGGTCTCGCGCCAGCGCCGTTCGAGGTTGGGCAGCACGCCTTCGAACGGCTTCACCACCTCGTATTTGCGGGCGTTGTCGTCGTAGACGAACTTGATCTTCTCCGTGCCCGTTCCGTACAGCACGACCTCACGGGCCTTCTCCGGCAGGTCATGCCAGGGCTTGTCCATCGAGAAGCCGTAGTGGCCCGCCAGGGCCTGCAGGGTCTGGGTGTAGAGAGGGGAGGGGCCCTTGGCCCAGGGCGACACCGCGCCCTTGTGCAGGCTCTTGTCCTTGTCCGGCACGATCATGTCGGGGTCGAAGGCCAGCTTGGCGCCCAGGCCGTCACAGACCGGGCAGGCGCCGGCCGGGTTGTTGAACGAGAACAGCCTGGGCTCGATCTCGGCGATGGTGAAACCGCTGACCGGACAGGCGAACTTTTCCGAGAACAGCAGCCGGCGCGGTTCGCTCTCGCCGTCCTTGGCCTCGGCCCATTCGGCCACCGCCAGGCCGTCGGCCAGGCGCAGGGCCTGCTCCAGGCTGTCGGCGTAGCGCTGGCCCAGCTCGTTCTTGGTGACCAGCCGGTCGACCACCACGTCGATGTCGTGCTTGAACTTCTTGTCCAGCTCCGGCGCGTCCTCGATCGGGTACAGGGTCCCGTCGATCTTCAGCCGCTGGTAGCCCTGCTTGCGCCACTCGGCGATCTCCTTGCGGAACTCGCCCTTGCGGTCGCGGACCACGGGGGCCAGCAGATAGATGCGCTCACCCTCGGGCAGGGCGTTCAGCTTGTCGACCATCTGGCTGACGGTCTGGCTTTCGATGGGCAGGCCGGTGGCCGGCGAATAGGGGATGCCGACCCGCGCCCACAACAGGCGCATGTAGTCGTGAATCTCGGTCACCGTGCCGACGGTGGAGCGCGGATTGCGGCTGGTGGTCTTCTGCTCGATGGAGATGGCCGGCGACAGGCCCTCGATCAGGTCGACGTCCGGCTTGCTCATCAGCTCCAGGAACTGGCGGGCGTAGGCCGACAGGCTCTCGACATAGCGCCGCTGGCCCTCGGCATAGATGGTGTCGAACGCCAGCGAGCTCTTGCCCGACCCCGACAGGCCGGTGATCACCACCAGCTCGCCGCGCGGGATGTCGACGTTGACGTCCTTCAGATTGTGTTCCCGCGCGCCGCGCACGCGGATGAAGTTCAGCTGTTCAGCCATGATGTCCCGAGAACGCTTCAAGCCGGCCCGAGGGTCGCGGCGCAACGGCAATATGTAGTGCTCAGGGCCTGCGATAACACAAGAACAAGATGCGAACAAACCTCGCGCGAGGGACTTGTTGCCAACCTGTGGCAACAGCCGTCCCGCGGATCAGGCGGCGCGCACCACCGAAAACGTCGCATTGGCCCGGGCGCAGGGCTTGCCGTCGGCGGTGACGAAGCACTGGGCGAAGCAGATCGACCGGCCGATCTTCACGAAGCTGGTGGTGAACTCCAGCCACTGGCCCTGCCTGGCCACGCCGACATAGTCGGTGGTCATGCTGGCGGTCAGCAGGCCGCCCATCGATCCGGCCTCGGCCTGTTCGCTGCAACTGAGGCCCATGGCGTTGTCGGCCAGGGCGGCGATCAGCCCGCCGTGCGCCAGGCCCCGGCTGTTCACATGCGCCTCGCCGATGCGCAGGCCCAGGATCACCGCCTCGCCGGGGATGCGCTTGCTGAAGATCGGCTCCCAGGGATCGGTCAGGCCGCTCTTGCGGAAATGCGGTTCGAAGCCTTCTGGCGTTTGCATCGGTTCAGCTTTCATTTAGACCGGTCTATATAATTTCCTAGAACACCAGGAACCGCAAGTCATGTCCGCCAGGCCCAAACACCGCGAGGCCATCGTCGCCGCCGCCGTCCGCCTGTTCCGCCGCCAGGGCTTCGCCGCCACGGGCCTCGCTCAGATCGTCGAGGCCAGCGGGGCGCCGAAGGGCTCGCTCTACCACTACTTCCCGGCCGGCAAGGCGGCGATCGGGGCGGCGGCCATCACAGCGGCCGGCGAAAAGGTCGCCGCCACCATCGCCGGCCTGCCGCGCGGTGAACAGCCCGGCGACTTTCAGCGCGAATACGCCCGCCTGATGGCCGGCTGGATGCGCGCCTCCGGCTACCGCGACGGCTGCCCGATCGCCGCGACGGTGCTGGAGGAGGCCGCCGACGACGACGCCATCGCGGCTGCGGCCCAGGCCGCCTTCGCCACCTGGCGCAAGGTCCTCGCCGGACATCTGACGGCCGGCGGCCTCGGCGCGGAGCCCGCCGACCGTCTGGCCTTGATCTCAGTCACCGCCATGGAGGGCGCCCTGATCCTGGCCCGGGCGGAGCGCTCCGACCGGCCGATCCTGGAGACCGGCGAGGCGGTGGCCGGCCTGATGGACAACGCCGCCGGCTCGGTCCGGTGACTGTCTCGCGAAGCGTGACTGTCACCGTTCGCGCCAGACGGTGACAGTCATCCGGCTGCGCCGGAGGACAGTCACCGCATTGGAACTCCCGGCCGCCCCTTTGGGCTAGCTTGCCGCCGACATCGAAGCCCTTGCCCGCCGCCTACTCGACCCGCTGTCGGCTTGAACGCTCCGTCGCTTGACAATTGACTGCCAGTCAATAACTAATGACTGATAGTCAACAGGAGGCCGCATGGCCCGCCGGCGCCTTGATCCGCAGCAGAGACGGGAAGAGCTGATCCTCGCCGCCGAGCGGGTGCTCCGCCGGCTCGGCGCCCAGGCGCGGGTCGAGGACGTGGTCCGCGAGGCCGGCGCCGCCCAGGGCACCTTCTACACCTGCTTCCGCGCCTGGGACGACCTGCTGGAGGCCATCCGCGAGCGCCAGCTGGCCCGTTTCGAGATCAGCCTGGCCATGCCGACCGAGGTGGACGGGCCGATCGACTGGCCGCCGCTGCTGCGCCGGCTGTCGGTGCTGTTCGTCGACTTCGTGCTCGGCCTGGAGGGCATCCACGAGGCCCTGTTCCACAGCGACTTCGCCCGCAACCGGCCGATGCACAGCCAGGCCCGGCCGCCGGCCCGGCTGGCCGCCATCATCCGGGCCGGCCAGGAGGCGGGCGCCTTCGGCCCGGTCGATCCCGACGTCACCGGCCGCCTGCTGTTCGCCGTCCTGCACGAGACCGCCGACACGATCGAGGCCGGCGCCGACCGCGACACAGCCCTGGCCGCGCTGCACCACCTGATCGAGGCGACCCTCGCCCGTCCCGGAGCCTGAACCATGCGGATCATCCCTCCCGTCGTCGTCCTTCTCGGCCTCGTGGTCATGGCAGCCTTGGGCCTCTGCGCGCCCCTGGCCCTGATCCTGGGCCCACCCTGGACCTGGGTCGGCTGGGCCGTGGCGGCCATCGGCCTCGCCTTCTCCATGGCCGGGGCGGGCCTGTTCCGGCGGGTGGGAACCAACATCAAGACCTTCGACGACCCGGGTGTCCTGGTCACCGGCGGACCGTTCCGCCTCACCCGCAACCCGATGTACCTGGGCTTCGTCCTGCTGCTGACCGGCGTCGCCCTGGCCCTGGGCGCCGCCAGTCCCTGGGTGGTCCCGGCCGGCTTCTGGCTGCTCGCCGACCGCTGGTACATCCCGTTCGAGGAGGCGGCCATGCGGCGGACCTTCGGCGAGGCCTACGAGACCTACAGCCGCCGGGTTCGGCGCTGGATCTAGGGGCAGTTGAAATTCAATTCCGCACGGCGGGGACAGGTCCCTCATCCACCGATCATGCTCGCGAAGGCGAGCATCCATGCGCGATCAGCGGCTCCCCGGAGGGGGGATGTCGAACGCAAATCCCTGATCCGTCAATGAGGCTGCCATCCTTGCTTGGATGCTCGCCTTCGCGAGCATGATCGGTGTGGGGGTGAGCAGCGGAGGCGTTTTCCAACGCCCTCCTAGGGTTCCGGGAGGCGGAGACCCAAAATGAATATGTCTAGACTTATTCATTTTGGGCCTCATCACGACACATGATCCAACCGTCGCCGCGGTACGGGCCGATGTAGGTCCATCGACGACAATCCGACCAACATCCGGCCACACCCGACCAACCCTCCGACCCACGCCCCAGCCCACGCCAACAGCGCTTCGGCCAACAGACCGGCCACCGTTCCGCCAATGATTTCAATGGCCGGAGCCTCTCGTCGCCCCTTGCCGCCCGGCAACGGGGTATAATGTTGGTCCGCTTCGATAAGCTGGGTCAGGCCGCAGCTCGATCGATCCGGGCCGCGAAACAACCCCGCCGGGCGTAGTGGGCGTGCAGGTAGGCGATCTTCTCGTTGGCCAGCCAGGCTTCGATGAGCGGCACGGCTTCGCGGCCTTCGACGACCTCGGCCTCGACCATCATGTCATCGCTGTCAAAGGCCCGCAGGGCCAGCAGCCGGCGCTCCAGGGCCAGGGGCAGGGCGTCCCGCGCCACGGCCGTCTCCCGGGCGCTCTCGCGCACATAGATGGCGTGGCGGCTGCGGTAGGGACTGTCGACGGCCAGGTGCTCGTGGTTCAGCAGCAACACCGTTTCGCCAGGTTCGGCGTCCTCGAGGGTGATGCGGCAGGGGGCGCTGGCCGGGGCGTCCACCCGTACCCGGATGGCGCCACGCTCGGCGAGGGCGGCCTCGTCGAGACCGAACAGCGGGCGGAAGGGCTCAGGCGAAAGGCCGGTAACGGTGAAGGACATGACGGGTCTCCTTGTTGGCCGCGTTCTGACGCCGGCCGGGACCAGCCACACTCCGCTGCTTGCTCGACAATCGTTTGCGCCTCTCCCGGCCCGCTCCTATATCCCGCGCCAAGTCGGCAACCCCGCCGCACAGCCTGGAGAGCGCCTTGATCATCGCGACGGACCCCCGCCTCGCCCTGAACGCCTCCCTCGCCGTGAGCTGCCATGTCCGCCCTGATCACCCTGGATTCCGTCTCCGCCGCCGCCCCTGACGGCCGCGTCCTCTTCGACAACCTGACCCTGGCCATCGGCCCCGAGCGCACCGGCCTCGTCGGTCGCAACGGTGTCGGCAAGACCACGCTTCTGCGCCTGATCGCCGGCGAGATCCCGCCCCGCGCCGGGACCGTCACGGTCGAAGGCCGTCTCGCCGTCCTGCGCCAGGCCTTGCAGCCGCCGCCCGGAACCAGCCTCGCCGGCCTGCTCGGCGTCGAGACGGCCCTGGCCCGCCTGGCCCGCGTCGAGGCCGGGGAGGGGAGCGAAGCCGACTTCGCAGACGCCGACTGGACCCTGCCGGCCCGCCTCGACCAGGCGCTGGCCGACGTTGGCCTGGACGGCCTCGACACCGGCCGTCCCGCGACCTCCCTGAGCGGCGGCCAGGCCACCCGCGCCGCCCTGGCCGCCGTGCTCCTGGCCGAGCCCGACGTCATCCTGCTCGACGAGCCGACCAACAACCTCGACGCCGAGGCCCGCGCCCTGGTCATCGGCGTCCTGCGCCGCTGGCGCGGCGGGGCGCTGGTCGTCAGCCACGACCGGGCCCTGCTGGAGGAGATGGACCGCATCGTCGAACTCTCCCCCCTCGGGGCCAAGGTCTACGGCGGCGGCTACAGCCTCTACGCGGCCCGCAAGGCCGAGGAAGCCGCCGCCGCCGAGCGCGACCTCGCCGTCGCCGCCAGGGACGCCGGCCGCGTCCGGCGCGAGGCCCAGGCCGCCCGCGAGCGCCAGGACCAGCGCGACGCCGGCGGCCGCAAGTTCGCCGCCAAGGGCAGCGAGCCGAAAATCCTGCTCGGGGCCCAGCAGCGCCGCGCCGAAGCCACCGCCGGCCGCGCCGACCGCCTGGCCGACCGCAAACAGGACGACGCCCGCCAGGCCCTCGAAACCGCCCAGGCCAGGGTCGAACGCACCCGCAGCCTGGCCTTCGACCTGCCGCCCAGCGGCCTGCCGGCCGGCCGCCTGGTGCTCGCCCTGGAGGACGCCGCCTTCGCCTGGCCCGGTTCAGAGCCGCTGTTCGAACACCTCGACCTGACCATCACCGGCCCCGAGCGCATCGCCGTCACCGGCCCCAACGGCGGCGGCAAGACCACCCTGATCCGCCTCGCCGCCGGCCTGCTTGAGCCGACCGCGGGAACCGTCCGCCGCCCGGTCCCGGCCCTGATGCTCGACCAGCGCACCGACCTGCTCCACGACGACGAGACCATCCTGGAGGCCTTCCGCCGCCTCAACCCCGCGGCCGGCCGCAACGAGGCCCAGGCCGCCCTGGCCGGCTTCCTGTTCCGCAACACCGCCGCCGACCAGGTCGTCGGCTCCCTGAGCGGCGGCGAGCGCCTGCGGGCCGCCCTGGCCTGCGTGCTGGCCGGCGAGCGGCCGCCGCAGCTGCTGATTCTCGACGAGCCAACTAACCACCTCGACCTCGACAGCCTGCGGGCCGTCGAGCGGGCCCTGTCGGGCTATGACGGGGCCCTGCTGGTGGTCAGCCACGACCCGACCTTCCTGACCGCCGTCGGAATCGAACGCCAGATCGCGCTCGCAACTGCCCGTTAGCCGGTCATCCCGCCGCTGCGACCCGGCGGCCCCTGCCATTTTTCGCGGGCCCATGTTACGCCACCGGCCGGGGAGGGCCGGTCGATGGGGACGGTCAGACAACTTTGCATGGCGTTGACCGCCGCCCTCTGCCTGCTGGCCGGGGGGCTGTCGCCGTCTGTCGCCCTGGCCCAGGACAGCCCGCAGAACCTGCGCGAGACCGAAAAGTCGACCTTCCGCGTCATCGTCCTGCTGTTCGACGGCGATGACCAGTTCACCGGCGCCGCCACCGGCAGCGCCTTCATGGTCGCCCCCGGCAAGGCGGTGACCAACGCCCACGTGGTCGGGGCCGATGGCGCGGCCCGCACCGAGGTCTATCTGATCGCCCACCGCGACATCGGCGGCGAGCCGACCCGCGTGAAGGTCGAACGGGTCTGGGAGGACGCCGACCTCGCCCTGCTGGACACGCAAAGCCTGGAAGCTCCGCCGCTGCGCATCGCCGCCATCGCGCCCGGCAAGGACCAGCCTGTGCACGCCCTCGGCTATCCCGGCGTCACCGACCGCATCCTCGGCCTCAGCCCCGAAGAGATCCTCAAGCCGGCCGAGCCGTCGGTGACCACCGGCGGCATCTCCCTGTTCTCCTCCAAGGGGCCGGGCGGCGCCTCGGTCGACACCATCTTCCACACCTCGGCCATCAATCCGGGCAACAGCGGCGGGCCGCTGGTCGACGCCTGCGGCCGGGTCATCGGGGTCAACACCTGGCAGGGGGCGACGACGGTCTCCGACAACGGCATCTCGGTGCCCAACGGCCAGTTCATCGCCACCCGCTCCTCGATGCTGCTGCGCTTCCTCAACGGGGCTTACGTCACCGCCAGCATCGCCGAGACGGCCTGCGAGCCGCCGCTCGATCCGCGCATCGTCGCCCTGATCGAGCAGCAGAAGGCCCAGATCGCCAAGGCCGAGGCCGACAAGGCCGCCCAGGCCACCGCCGCCGCCAAGGCCCGCGCCGACAGCGACCGCCTGCTGAAGGTCGCCGCGGCCGTGCTGGTCGTCGCCCTGCTCGGCGGCCTGATCCTGGTCCTGGCCACCCGTCGCCGCCCGACAGCCGGCGCTCCGGCCGCCGCGACCGAACCCTCGGACGAGCCCAAGCCCGCGCCATCCAGCAGCGCTGATGTCGTCTCCCCTGGCCGCGCCCCCGGGGAAGGACCGCCCCTGGCCCTGATCATCGCCGGCCTGGTCCTGCTGGCCGTCCTGGCCGGGGCCGCCGTCTGGTTCCTGGTCCGCGATCCGGCGCCGAAGAAACCGGACGGACAAACCATCGCCACAGGCAGCGCTTACGTCGTGGTCTGCCGGCTCAACCCGGCGCAGTCGCTGAATGCGCCCGGGGGGGCCGAGAGCATGACCTTCACCTTCGACGCCGTGGCTGGCTGCGCCAACGGACGGACGCCGTACGAGAAGTCGGAGACCGGCTTCACGCGGGTGACGGTCAGCGACAAGACCGTGTCCGCCTCGCGCCTGGAGCTGTCGCCCGATCTCAAGAGCTTCAAGCGCAGCGACTACCCGCTGCCCCAGGCCGATTACGACGCCTTCCGCGACCAGCGGATGTCGATCGGCGCCCTGACCTGCCCGGCCACCGCCGCGGCGCCTGACGAGGCCCTGGCCGCCAAGCTGGCCAACATCCGCCGCATGGCCGCCAGCTACCTGACCGCCCCGCCCGGCAGCGTCACCGCCTGGACCTGCTCGCCGGTCGTCGCGCCTGAACCCGAGGCTCGCCCGTGAAGACCGTGGCGATCCTTTCCCGCAAGGGCGGCACCGGCAAGACCACCGTGGCGCTGCATCTGGCCATGGCCTCCTGGCTGTCGGGCCAGGGCGTGCTGCTCGCCGACTGCGACCGCCAGGGCTCGGCCCAGGAGTGGCGGCGCGAGCGCAAGATCGGCGGCCCGGTGGTGTTCTCGACCAAGACCCCGGCCCTGTTCGCCACCCAGCAGGCCGCCTTCCGGGCCGGCCGCGACCTGATGGTCATCGACACCAGCCCCTCGGCCAGCGAGGACCTGGCCGAGGCCGTCCGCTGCGCCGACTACTGCCTGATGATCCTGCGCCCCAGTTTCCTCGACGTGCGGGCCATCCGCGAGACGGCCGAGCTGGTCAGCCGCTTCGGCAAGCCGGGCGCCTTTGTCATCAACCAGGCCCCGCCGCGCCGGGCCGGCCGGGAAATGGCCTGTGTCGGCGACACGGTCGCCCAGCTGGCCGCCATGGGACGGCCGATCATGCCGATCGGCCTGCGGTCCCGCATCGCCTATCAGTCGGCCGTCGCCGAGGGCCGTTCGGTGCAGGAACTCGCGCCGCTCAGCGCCGCCGCCCTGGAAATCGGCGGCCTGTGGCGCGCCGTCGAGGCGGCGCTGTGGCCGCCGGCCGTGCCGGCCGTGGCAGAGTAGCTCACGGCCTTTTCATCCGACTATCGGGAACGTTTCGCCGAGTGATCGACTTGAGCCCCCGTTGCGTAAACCGCCAAAGGGGGTGGCTCATGTCCGATCTGCAATCGAACCTGATGAAGGGTCTGCTGGCCGCGGTCTGCTCGGCCCTGGCCATGCTGGCCGGCGCCGCCTCGGCCCGCCAGGAGGCCCAGGCCCAGGGCGCGCAGGCCGATCTGAACCAGAACGCCCCGGTTTCGCGGCCGCTTTAAGCCGAACGGTTCAGCGTGATCGCTCGCCCATCAGCGGGCACGGCCACCGCGCCGGGGCCATAGCCCGGACCGGCGCTGCGCTGGTTGACTACTTCCTCGGCGATCGCCTTGACCAACCCTTCGGTGACCGTCTTGGCCGCCTCCAGGGCCCGGCCCTGGCGGGCCAGCACGGCGTCGAAGCCCTCGGTGGCCCGCATCAGGGCCCGGCGCTGCTCCAGCGAGGCGCCGGCGATCAGCCCCGGCTGGGCCCGCACCCGCGCCGACTCGTGGCGATAGAGGTTGGCCAGGCGCGAGGTCTCTTCCAGCTGGGCGGCGGCGTCCTGCGGTCGGCGGCGCTCGAAGGCCAGGGCCTGGTCGGCGATCAGCCCGGTCAGGCGCTCGGTCAGAATGATCAGCTGGCCGACCCGGTCGGCGGCGTCGTGGGCGTCAAGCGCCATGGGGAACCTCCTGCAATCCTTGCATCTTCAGCATCTCGCGCTCGACCGTGGCCGACAGGCCGATGCCGCCCGACCTGGCCACCTGCTTGGCGATCGCGTCGGTGAAGAACGACTTGAACATCTCTTCGCCCTGGCCGCCGCCGAACGGCGCCTCGGTCTCGACGCCCTTGAACATCTGGGCGAGCATCACGGAGAGAAAGCTGGCCTCGTAGTTCTGGGCCGCCTGCTTGACCTTGGACCGTTGCGCATCGACCGACGGCGTCTGGGCCGCCAGCAGGTCGATCGGGGTTGCGACCGGAGTCATGGCGCTCATCACATCACCTCGATGTCGGCTTGCAGGGCGCCGGCCGCCTTGATGGCCTGCAGGATGGAGATCATGTCGCGCGGCGTGACGCCCAGGGCGTTCAGCCCCGCCACCAGGCTCGACAGCGTCGCCCCGTTCTTCAGGGTGATCAGCTGGCGGCCCTTCTCCTCGTCGATGCCGACCGACGATTGAGGAACAACCACGGTCTGGCCGCCGCGGCTGAACGGCGTCGGCTGGCTGACCGCCGGGCTTTCCTGCACCGAGATGGTCAGGTTGCCCTGGGCGATGGCGACGGTGCTGACGCGGACGTTGTCGCCCATGACGATGACCCCGGCCACTTCGTCGATGACCACCTTGGCCCCGTAGTCGGGCTCGACGGTCATGTTCTCGATGGCGGTCACGAACGGCACGATGCCGGCCCCCATCGGCGGGCGCAGGGTGATGATGGTGGAGTTGTCGGCGTTGGCCGTGCCCGGGTAGCGGGCGTTGATGACGTCGGCGATGCGGCGGGCGGTGGTGAAGTCGGGATTGCGCAGGGTCAGGCGAACCTGGCCCATGTTGGCCATCTGGAAGCCCAGCTCCCGCTCGATGATGGCCCCGCCGGCGATGCGGCCCGAGGTCGGCACGCCCTTGGTGATGGCCGAGCCGGATCCGCCGGAGGCCGAGACCGACCCGGTCTGAACCGTCCCCTGCGCCACGGCGTAGGCCTGGCCGTCGGCGCCCATCAGGGTGGTGACGATCAGGGTGCCGCCCAACAGGCTCTTGGCGTCGCCCATGGAGCTGACCGTCACGTCGATGGGGCTGCCGGCCGCCGCGAACGGCGGCAGCTTGGCGGTGACCATGACCGAGGCGACGTTCTTGGAATTGAGATTGGCGTCGCGGATGTTGATCCCCAGCCGCTCCAGCATCGCCTCCTGGCTCTGCTTGGCCTGCGGGGTGTTGCGCAGGTTGTCGCCGGTGCCGTTGAGGCCGACGACCAGGCCGTAGCCGACCAGGGCGTTCTCGCGCACGCCCTCGACCTCGACGATGTCCTTGATGCGCGAGGCGGCGAACGCCTCGCCGCTAAAAGCGTTAGGACATAGAGCCAGGCTGAGAACCAGAAGGACTGCCGACAGAAGACGCTGCATGAAACTCCACCCCGCGCACGGACACGTGAAAGGAGTGCCAGAACCGGGCCACTAATTTCTTCAGCAATTTCAGTGATCAAGGAGTCGGCAGAGACCGGTGGCGGCAGAATTTGCCCGGCATTAACCATACCGCAAGCGGTGGGGCCGAGATTCGGTCCTCAAGTTTCGGGGAACTTTATGAAGGTCGGCAGAACCAGTGGAACGACAGGGACGGGCGGCCCATCGGGTCCGCGCGCCCCGGCCGGCGGCTCCTCCTTTAACCTGCCAGCGACGAACGCCGCCGGCGCGGCCACGCCGGCGGCCAGGGCAGGGGGCGTCACCGGCGTCGCCTCGCTCGACGCCCTGCTGGCCCTGCAACAGGCCGACGGCCCGCTGGAGCGCCGCCGCAAGGCCGTCGGCCGGGCGGGCAAGATTCTTGATGTGCTGGACGACCTGCGCCTGGCGGTCATCGACGGCGAGGTTTCGGGGGCTCACCTCGAACATCTCGTGCGGGCCGTGCGCGACCAGCGTGAAAACACCGAAGACCCCGGCCTGGAAGGGGTCCTGGACGAGATCGAAATGCGGGCCGCGGTTGAGCTTGCCAAACTCCAACGCGCGAAAATTGCGGCATGAACGCACGTCAAACACGACGTTCATTGTTTGCGTTACCCGTTTTGCTATAAGGCCCCGCTCGCTGTGAGCGGGGTAGTGGGGCGTGAGGCGTCAATGCAGACGGCTACGGTTCTTAAAGTGCCAGCGGACTACCGTCCTTCCGAGGACGAGGAGTTCATGAACGAGCGTCAGCTCGAGTATTTCCGAAACAAGCTGCTCGCCTGGAAAGAGGACATCCTTCGCGAATCTCGCGAAACGGTGGCCATTCTTCAGAAAGAGACTGAGAACCATCCCGACCTGGCCGATCGCGCCACGTCCGAGACGGACCGGGCTCTAGAGCTGCGTACCCGGGACCGCCAACGGAAACTGATTTCCAAGATCGACGAAGCTCTTCGTCGCATCGAGGACAATTCCTACGGCTACTGCGAGGAAACGGGGGAACCCATCGGACTGGCGCGTCTCGACGCCCGGCCCGTGGCCACCCTCAGCCTCGAGGCCCAGGAGCGGCATGAACGCCGCGAACGGGTCCACCGGGACGACTGATTCCTTACCCGCCGGGTCATTGACCCGGCGGATCTATTTTCCGACGCTTCCTTCGCTGTTTGGGAGCCCGGCATGACTGACGAAGACCACCGACGCGCGCACATCGCCGTGCTTGAGCGCTATCGCGACGCTTGGACCGCTGGCGACATCGCCACGATGTTCGGCCTCTACGCCGACGACTTCATCCTGCACTGGAACGGGGCCAATCCGTTTGCCGGCACGCATGTCGGCAAGGAGGCCGCCATCAGGGCGCTGTCGACCTTCACCCAGAAGACGAACCGCAAGCTGATCGGCGTCACCAACATCATGGCCGACGCCGACAAGGCCATCATGATCGCCCGCGAGAACCTCGCCGGCCGCGAGGTCGACCGCACCCTGATCTACCGCACCGATGGCCAGAAAGTCGTGGAATGCTGGGTGCTTGACGCCGATCAGGCCTTCATCGACGGCCTGCTCAGCGCTTGACTTCGCGGCGCTGAGGTACGACCTACCCCGCCTTCGCTAGCTGCAGGTTCCCCATGACCGTCAAGGTCCGCTTCGCCCCGTCGCCGACGGGTCGCATCCACGTCGGAAACATCCGAGCCGCCATCGTCAACTGGGTGTTCGCCCGGGGGCGGGGGGGCGTCTTCGTGCTGCGCATCGACGACACGGACCTGGCCCGCTCGACCCAGGAATACGAGGACGGCATCGAGGCCGACCTGACCTGGCTCGGCCTGACCTGGGACGAGCGCTACAACCAGTCCAAGCGCTTCGACCTCTATCACCGCGCCATGGAGACGCTGAAAGCCGCCGGCCGTCTCTACCCCTGCTACGAGACCGCCGACGAACTCGACCGTCGCCGCAAGGTGCAGCTGTCGCGTGGCCAGCCGCCGATCTATGACCGCGCCTCGCTGAAACTGACCCCTGAAGAGATCGCCGCCTTCGAGGCCGAGGGCCGCAAGCCCCACTGGCGCTTCAAGCTGGAGGGCAAGCGGGTCAAATGGACCGACCTGGTGCGCGGCGAGTGCGACGTCGACACCACCTCGATGTCCGACCCCGTGCTGATCCGCGAGGACGGCGCCTTCCTCTACACCCTGCCGTCGGTGGCCGACGACATCGACATGGGCATCACCCACGTCATCCGCGGCGAGGACCATGTCACCAATACGGGCGCCCAGATCGAGATCTTCGAGGCCCTGGGCGGCAAGGTTCCGGTCTTCGGCCACTTCAGCCTGCTGGTCGGAGCCGACGGCAGCGCCCTGTCCAAGCGCCTTGGCTCGCTGTCGATCATGCAGCTGCGCGAGGATGGCCTGGAGCCCCTGGCCATCACCTCCCACATCGGCAAGCTCGGCACCTCGGACGCTCTGGAAGCGGCCGGCAGCCTGGAAGAACTGGGCCGCAACTTCGACTTCGCCAAGATGGGCCGCCACCCGGCCCGCTTCGACGAGGCGGATCTGGCCCGCATCAACGCCGGCGTGCTGCACGCCATGGACTACGCCGCCGCCCAGCCCCGCCTGGCCGCCCTTGACGCCGACCTGGGCGAAGACTTCTGGCTGGCCGTCCGCCCGAACCTCAAGCTGTTCGGCGACGTCGCCGACCTGGCCCGCATCGTCGGCGGCGAGGTGACCCCGGTCGTCGAGGACCCCGCCTTCTTGGCCACGGCTCTCGACCTGCTGCCGGCGACCGTCGACGCCTCGACCTGGAGCACCTGGTCCGCCGCCATCAAGGAGGCCACCGGCGCCAAGGGCCGCGCCCTGTTCCTGCCCCTGCGCCAGGCCCTCACCGGCATGGACCACGGCCCGGAAATGGGCCCGCTGCTGGCCCTGATCGGCCGCGAGAAGGCGGCCAGGCGGCTGGCGGGTGAGACGGCCTAGAGCCTAATTCCAATGTGAAGCTAGAGGCCGGCCGGACCCTTGGCCGCGCGTTTCATGGCGGCCCGTCTTCTGGCGATCCGTCGTCTGAGGTCGTCGAAGACCTCGTCGACCGTGTAGGTTGGCCCGTCTTGCGCGTCGAACTCATCGAGCCGCCGGAAGGTTTCGGCCCATCGCGCTTGCTCGGCGGCGGACGCCACAGCGGCTTCCGGAGTGTCCGTGCTCAGATCGGCGTTTTCGCCATCGGCCATGCCCAAAGCCTAACCTGAAACCCGTCGCGCGAGAAGTTCCGCATCCGGCGCTTGCGACCCACCGCCCCTTCGCGCAAGCTGATCGGCCAGTACGCGTCACTCCCCGGGGGATATCCATGCGGTCGTTGTTTGTCGGCATTGTCGGCGCTGTCAGCCTGCTGGCGACGGCCGCTCTCGCCGCGCCAGAGCCGGTGCTCGAACCGACCCCCGCCTGGGTCAAGCCGCTGCCGGCCCTGAAGACCGACGGCCCGCCCACCGGCGCGCCCTACCGCCAGCTGCGCTTCGACGAACAGGTCCACTTCGGTCCCGAAGGCGACAGCCTCTACATCGAAAGCGTCATCCGCATCCAGACGGCCCAGGGCCTGTCGGCCATGGGCACCATCGCCCTGCCATGGAACCCCGATTCCACCACCCTGACCGTCCACAAGCTGCAGATCCGCCGGGGAACCGAGACCATCGACGTCCTCGCCGACCAGGCCTTCACTGTCCTGCGCCGCGAGAACCGCCTGGAGTACGCCATGCTCGATGGCGTGCTGACCGCCACCATGCAGCCCGAGGGCCTGGAAGTCGGCGACATCGTCACCCTCGCCTTCACCCTGACCCGTAAGGACAGCGTCACCGGCGACATGAGCGAGAACTACCTGGCCGCCCCGCCGACCGACCAGGTCGACCAGGTCCAGCTGCGCGTCCTCTGGGACCCCAGGGCCAAGCCGATCCGATACCGCCTCGACCAGGGCATGAACCCGCCCAAGGTCGGCAAGACCCCGGCCGGTGAGACCGAGCTCACCTTCGACCTCAAGGGCCAGAAGGCCTACAAGCCCCCGGCCGGCGCCCCGGCCCGCTACCTGCGGGGCAGGGGGGTGGAGTTCACTCAGTTCAGCGACTGGTCCCAGGTCTCGGCCCTGCTGTCGCCGCTCTACGACAAGGCCGCCACCCTCAAGGAGGGTTCGCGCCTGAAGCCCGAGATCGACAAGATCCGCGCCGCCTCCAACGATCCCGTCGTCCAGGCCGGCATGGCCCTGGCCCTGGTCCAGGAGCGCACCCGCTACGTCTTCCTCGGCATGGACGCCGGCAACCTGACGCCGGCCCAGGCCGACATCACCTGGTCGCGCCGCTACGGCGACTGCAAGGGCAAGACCGCCCTGCTGCTGGCCATCCTGCGCGAGCTGGGCATCAAGGCCGAGGCCGCCGCCGTCCACTCCAGCCTGGGCGACGGCCTCGATGCGCGCCTGCCGATGGTCGGGCTGTTTGACCACGTCATCGTCCGCGCCGAGATCGGCGGCAAGGCCTACTGGCTCGACGGCACCCGCAGCGGCGACCGCAAGCTGGAGGAAGTCGCCATCCCTGACTTCGCCTGGGCCCTGCCGCTGCGTGCCAAAGGTGGCGCGCTTGAGGCGCTCAAGGTCGAGCCCAGCCCGCTGCCGCAGATGGCCCTGATGATCGACATCGACGCTTCCGGCGGCCTCTATTCCAAGGCCCCGGTCCGGGTCACCCAGGCCTTCCGCGGCGACCTCGCCACCGCCACCCGCGGGGCCGCCGACGCCGCCCCGCCGGAGGAGCTGGAGAAGGCCTACAAGAAGTACTGGCAGGGCCTGTACGGCTTCATCGAGGTCGACAAGGTCGCCGGCCGCTACGACGAGGCCAAGGGCGAGTACGTCCTGACCATGGAGGGCAAGGCCAGCCTCGACTGGAACGAGACCAACGAGTCCTCCGCCCCCCGCTACCTGGCCGACGGCTACCAGCTGGGCGGCAAGACCTCCTACAAGCGCGACGACGAGGCCGACAACAAGGACGCCCCGTTCGCCGTGCAGCACCCGACCCACGCCTACTACCGCGAGACCATCCGCCTGCCGGACGGCGGCAAGGGCTTCTCCACCGAGGGCAAGGACGTCGAGGCGGTGGTTGGCGGCATGAGCTACTACCGCAAGACCGCCATCAAGGACGGCGTCTTCACCATGGAAAGCCGCGGCCGCAGCCTGAAGGCGGAGTTCCCCGCCGCCCAGGCCGACAGCGTCCAGAAGTCGCTGGCCGAGATGGGCGATGTCGAGGTCTACCTGGTCGCGCCCCCCGGCTACCGCTGGTCGGCCGCCGACCGCGCCAGCCGCATCGCCGACATGGACAAGGCCCTCAAGGAGGACCCCAAGTCGGTCGGCGCCCTGCAGGGCCGCGCCTGGCTGCACCGCGAGAACAAGGACTACGCCAAGGCCGAGGTCGACTACACCGCCGCCATTGGCCTGGATGACGACAACTCGACCCTCTACACCCTGCGGGCCGGGACCCTGTATCGGCTCGGCAAGCGCGACGCGGCGATGAGCGACTTCGCCACCGCCCGCAAGCATGCCGGCAAGGACGCCGGCAACCTCAACACCCTGTGCTGGGAACAGGCCACCAACGGCGTGGCCCTGGAGGCGGCGCTGGGCGACTGCGACAAGGCCCTGCAGCTGGAACCGCGCAACGCCCCGACGCTCGACTCGCGCGGTTTCGTGCTCATGCGCCTGGGCCGCTGGAGCGACGCCATCGCCGACTACGACAAGGCCGCCAGCATCCGCCCCGACAGCGCCGAGTCCCTGTTCGGCCGCGCCCTGGCCAAGGCCGGGGCCGGCGACAAGACCGGCGCCGCCGCCGACATCGCCGAGGCCAGGAAGCTCGATCCGGGGATCGACGAGGAGTTCGCGGGGTACGGGCTGAAGGCGCCTTAAAGTTCCTCCCCCATCGGGGGAGGGGGACCATCGCGAAGCGATGGTGGAGGGGGTCCCCACCGTCGGTGCAACCGCGATCGTGCGGTTGCCGGCGATGGCGGTGACCCCCTCAGTCAGCCGCTGCGCGGCTGCCAGCTCCCCCGAGAGGGGGAGCAACTAGCCGCTTAAGCGTTACAGGCCGCCAGCTGTTCGGTGTCGAACTTGGCGCCGCGGTAGCCGAAGCCGGTCACTTCGCCCAGCTCGCCCTGCAGCTTGCGGCACTGCTGGTCGGCCGGCAGGGCCTTCACCTTCGGGGCCCGGCAGACGTCGCCCTTGCAGCTCCAGACGGCGCCGTCGAGGATGAGGTTTCCCCGGGTCGTCTTGGCTTTGAGGGTCAGCCAGCCGTCGGTTCGTTGGGTCTCGGCGTTGGCGGCGCCGGCGAACGCGGTCAGGGCCAGCGCCCCGATCAGGAACACACGCATAGTCATTCTCCATATCCCCGCGACCGGTGGGAGTCCGGTCGCTGGATACAGGTAAGTTTTTTTTAGCTACGGTGTCAACTACGCCCGAGGTAAGAGGCCCTAGACCTTCTCTTCGATGTCCCCGTCGGCGCGCGGCGTGAGCTCCGCCGCCATCTCGCCGATCAGCCGGGTGATCTGGCCGATGTCGTCGGTGGCCCGCCAGGCGTGGGCGAACTCCGGCGGGCTCAGACGCTCGGTTATGGTGTGATATAGGAGCTCGAAGAGCGGTTTCCAGAAGTCGCGCGGGTTGTAGAACACCAGCGGCTTGCGGTGCAGGTCCAGCCGCTGCCAGCTGAGCAGCTCGACCACCTCCTCCAGGGTGCCGATGCCGCCGGGCAGCACGACGAAGGCGTCCGACCGCTCGAACATCATCATCTTGCGTTCGTGCATGTTGTTCACGACCACCGTCTCGACGTCGTCGAACGGCTGCTCGCGGCCCATCAGGAAGGTCGGGATGATGCCCAGCACCCGGCCGCCGGCGTCATGCGCCCCGCGCGCGCAGGCCCCCATCAGCCCAACGCCGCCGCCGCCATAGACCAGCTTCAGGTCCTCCGCGGCCAGCAGGCGGCCGAAGTCCTCGGCGGCGGTCAGGAAGGCCGGGTCGGCGTCGTTGGACGAGCCGCAATAGACGCAGACACTGTCGATCGAGGGGCCCGCGGGGCCCTTAAGGTTGGACATGCCGTCCTCAGAAACAAAAGGCGCGCTTGCGGGCGCGCCGGAAAATCACGAAATGACATGTTCGACTTATCCGCCTGGGGTTTCAAGCATCGTGTCGCGACCGCCGATCTTCCCGACCCTTCTGCTTCCCCCCATCCTGGCGGCTCTTCTTGTTGCCTGCGGTCCCAGCGAGCGCGACGCCTCCTGGCGCGGCGACGCCCCCAAGGCCGCGGCCGACCCGGCCGCCGACGCCGGCTATCTCAAGCCCCCAACCCTGACCGCCAGCCGGCCGCAGCCGGGCGGCGCCATCCTCATCACCGGCCAGGCCCAGCCCGGCGCCGCCGTCCGCCTCGGCTCCCCGACCGGCGAGGCGCTCAGCGCCACCGCCGACGCCGCCGGCGTCTGGTCCGCCCGCCTGGCGCCCTCGTCCGAAGTGCGCCTGTTCGGCCTCTCCATGTCGCCGGAAAAGGACCGCCAGGTGCAGTCCCAGGGCTACCTCGCCATCCTGCCCGACGGCCGCGCCGCCCAGCTGCGCTCAGGCGCCAGCGCCTACGTCTACAGCGGCGGCAGCGACGCTCCCCGGCTGATGACCGTCGATTTCGACCGTGACGGCGCCGCCTCCGTCTCCGGTTCGGCCCGGGCCGGCAGCGGCCTGTCCCTGCGCATCGACCGCAACCCGCGCGGCAACGGCAAGGCCGACGGCCAGGGCCGCTTCCACCTGCCGGTCGAGAAGCCGCTCAACGCCGGCGCCCTGACCTTCGAGATCACCGGCGACAGCGGCGAGCAGCGGCTGGTCGTGCCGGTCAGCGGCGCGCCCGACCTGACCCCTCCGTTCCGCGCATTTCGCTCGGGGAACGCCTGGCGCATCGACTGGATGACCCCCGGCGGCGGGGTGCAGAGCACCCTGATCCTGGACCCGGTCTCTTGAGACCCACGCCCGAGCGCCAGCGACCCAAGGCCGGCGCCGAGCCGGCCCCGCCCAAGGCCGATGCGGCTGCCGCCCTGGCCGACCTCTTCCGCCTCGTCCTCTCCAGCCAGGCCCCCGGCCTGACCTGGCGCCTCACCGCCGCCCTGGTCCTGACCCTCGGCGGCAAGGTGCTGGGCGTGCTGGCCCCGCTGCTGCTCGGCGCCGCCGTCAACCGCCTGGCCGCCGGCCAGTCGCCGGCCGTTCAGGTGGGGACCGCCTTCGCCGGCCTGATCCTCGGCTGGACCCTGATCCGCTTCCTGTCCGCCGCCGCGCCCCAGCTGCGCGACGTCGTCTTCACCCCCGTCGCCCAGGCCGCCCAGCGCCGCGCCGCCGCCGACGCCTTCGGCCATGCCCTCAGCCTCTCCATCGAGTTCCACCAGACCAAGCGCACCGGCTCCCTCAGCCGCATCATCGACCGCGGCGCCCGCTCGATGGACTTTCTGCTCCGGGCTCTGGTCTTCAACCTCGGCCCGACCCTCATCGAGCTGATCATCGCCGCCCTGGTCCTCGCCAGAGCCTACGACTGGCGCTTCGCCCTGGCCGCCGTCGGCACCGTCCTGGTCTACGGCGTCCTCACCTTCGCCATTTCGGACTGGCGCATCGCCCACCGCCGCGCCCTTAACGACGCCGACAGCGAGGCGGCCGGCCGCGCCGTCGACGCCCTGATCAACTACGAGACGGTCAAGGCCTTCGGGGCCGAGAGCCGCGCCGCCGCCACCTACGAACAGGCCCTCAGCGCCTACGCCAACGCCCAGGTCCTGGCCACCAACAGCCTCAGCCTGCTCAACATCGCCCAGTCGGCGATCATGGCCGGCGGCCTGGCGGTCATGGCCCTGCTGGCCGGGGTCGAGGCCCAGGCCGGCCGGCTCGGCGTCGGCGACGTCACCGCCGCCATCCTCATCCTGATCAACCTCTACGGCCCGCTGAACATCCTCGGCTTCGCCTACCGCGAAATCCGCCAGAGCTTCATCGACCTGGAAGCCATGAGCGACCTGCGCCGCCAGGCCCCCGACGTCGCCGAGGCGCCCGGCGCCGTCGACCCGCCCCCCGCCGACGGCCGCGGCGGCGCCGTGGTCTTCTCCGGCGTCAGCTTCAAGCACGGGGCCCGCAGCCAGGGCCTGGAGGAGGTCAGCTTCACCGCCGCCCCCGGCCAGACCATCGCCCTGGTCGGCCCCTCCGGCGCCGGCAAGACCACCCTGGTCCGCCTGGCCCTGCGGATGATCGACCCTCAAGGCGGGACCATCACCCTCGACGGCGTCGACCTCAAACAGCTGAAGATGGCCGCCCTGCGCAGCGCCGTCGCCCTGGTCCCCCAGGACGTGGCCCTGTTCAACGACACCCTGGCCGCCAACATCGCCTTCGCCCGCCCCGACTCCAGCGAGGACCAGATCCGCGCCGCCGCCGACGCCGCCGAGCTGACCGAGTTCATCGCCGGCCTGCCCGAGGGCCTGGCCACCAAGGTCGGCGAGCGCGGCCTGAAGCTCTCCGGCGGCGAACGCCAGCGGGTCGGCATCGCCCGCGCCCTGCTCGCCGACCCCCGCGTCCTCATCCTCGACGAGGCCACCAGCGCCCTCGATTCCCGCACCGAAGCAGCCATCCAGGACACCCTGCGCAAGGCCCGCCAGGGCCGCACCACCCTGGTCGTCGCCCACCGCCTCAGCACCATCGCCGACGCCGACCGCATCATCGTCCTGCGCCGCGGCCGGGTGGTTGAGGAAGGCCGCCACGAGGAGCTGCTGGAGCGGGCAGGGGAGTATGCGGCGCTCTGGCGGCGGCAGACGCGGGGGCGGTAACTCCTGTTCCTTCTCCCGCTTGTCGGGAGAAGGTGGCCCGCGGAGCGGGTCGGATGAGGGCGGCGCCGGCTAACGAAGGCTGGCGCGCGGACCATCCGATAGTCACTCAGGGCCGGATGCTGCCCTCATCCGACCTCCTTCGGAGGCCACCTTCTCCCGACAAGCGGGAGAAGGGATCACTTCGCCTCCGGAACCTTGGCGATCAGCTGCACCTCGACGATCCCGCCCGGCTGCAGCAGCCCGGTCGTGCCCACCGCCGTCCAGGCCGGGTGCGGCCCCTTGGTGAACTCGGCCCGGACCCTGTTCATCACCTCGATCTGCGCCAGCCGCTCGCCCTTGAAGTCGGGCCCGTCCCAGACGTGGAAGCTGTTGACCATCACCACGTCGTCCCAGCTGGCGCCCGACTGCTTCAGCGTGAAGTCCAGCGCCTTGAACGTCCGCCGCGTCTGGGCCTCGAAGGCGGCCGCGTCGGTCCCCTCGGCAGGCAGTCGGAAGATGATCGCGCCGGAGACATACAGCATGTCTCCAACCCGCCGGGCCGGGGCGTAGCCATACTGCTCGTAGACCTGCCGGTGCCTGGGCGAGGGGATGACCACCGCCCCGCCGGGAGCCGGAATCATCTCAGCCTTCGGCGGGTTTTTCGGGTCGATTCGAACGGCGTCCTGCGCGAAGACCGGCGTTCCGGCGGCGATGGCGAAGGCGGCGGCGAACCCGGTGATGGCCAGGACGATGGCGGCGGCGCGGCTCATGGAAATCTCCCGTCTTGGGCAATCCCATGGCGGCTCGCGCGGCGCGGCTCAACTTAAGCTTTCGTCACCTTCAGTCGAATGCCTCCGCCACGCCGCCGGTCCCTTCCTGGTCGCGGAAGGCCACGTAGAGGGCCGGCCAGAACAGCGCCCAGGCCATGGACAGCACCTGGCTCGGCAGGCGCCAGAGGTAGCTGTCGGTCATCAAGGTTTGATGCTTTTACCCGAACACCGCCGCGACGGAACGTTCGTGCTCGTCCTCGCTTGTCCGCTCCAGGTAAAGCACGGTCATGAATATCGCGAGCGGAAGCAGGAGAAGATCGTCGGCAGCCAATACGAAGGGACGATACTCGCTCACCGGCGCCCGAAGCAGCAGCGTCGAAACCGCCAGCTTGAAGACCAACCAGCCGATGATCATTAGGCTCAGCTTCCAACGCAGGCCGAGAGTCAGAGCGAGCCCCAGCCTTATCGCCGACCAGGGCGTGCCTGGACGATCCATTGCCGCGGGCAGCGACGGTCCGAGGATGGCAAACAGCACCGCAGGCGCTGTGAGCGCCGCGAGCGTCAGGATCGACGGAACGACGGGGCTACGCGATGCGAGCCCATAGAGCGCGGGGACAAACCACTCCGAAACCACGCCCGCCAGTAGGACTAGCAGGCCGGCGAACAGTTGGCTGGCCACAGTCCGTGCGCCCGCCGCCGGGCGTGTTGACCTTCGCAGAGTGACGAGTGTAGCACATACGAAGGCCACGGTGCCCAGCCCGGCCTGGGCATAGGGCCACCAAGTTGAAACGGCAGAGTTGCCCGTATCCAGCATCGCAAGGCGCTGAGCCAAGACCTGCGAAACGACCCAAAGCCCGCCGATAACGCTGAGAGTGATCCACTGACCGGCGCCGAGCCGGCCAAAGCTCTGGAAGACTTGGCCAATAGAAACCTTTCGCATCGGCATGCCCTATGCCTTCCACTCATCGACTAATAGTTCAACGCACGAGCCGCCGGTCGACCGATTTGAAGGTGCGTCGCGGAGGGCAACAGCGGCGCTGCTTCCTCCAAGGCGCCGACACCTCTATGTCGCCGGAGCAAAAGTGTTTCCACCTTTCCGCCTAAAAGAGCCAGCCGCCGTCCGTTTCAGGGCCCCCTACGCCTCCTCCAACATCGCCCGGAGGAGGGGGTTGGTTATCGTCCGTCGTCACGGAGTCGGCGCTGGACCCCAAATCGCCGACGATGTCCGGAAGGTTGTTCGCAAGATACTCGTAGGCGAGAGCATTGGCCCCGTCACCTGCCGAAATGAATTGATTTTGCTGGTCACGAAGTGCGGCTTCCAAAGCATCGGCCCAGTCTGAGAAGTCACGGTCGCCGTCGCCATCCATATCTGGGGAATTTCCAATAAGGTTTGGAAGGCTGTCCGCAATAGCCAAGCCGATGAAGTACGTTGCCACGGCTCCATCTAGACCACCTTCTTTCATCATATCAAATAGATCAGCGCGGATATTTAGAAGTTGATAGCTTCCAGTTGAGTCGGTAAATTGAATTGATACATATTCTACACCATTAACAGTGATCCTTTCTCCCGGCGTCGTGTTTGGCGATGGATTCATTACAATATTGGTAATATTTGGATCGGCATATGCGTCACCAAAGTATATTTTTCCATCATCTATACCAAACACAAATATAACATCGCCATTCTCGTTGCGAACTTGGACGCCGAGGCCGTCTCCCGTACAAACGGTGCCCGGAGGGGTATTGTGCGGACGATAAATACTCGTACCGTTGGTTCCGACCGGCATCGCAAACACTCCCATGCACTTTTTGATTGAAAAATTCATAATGCAATCAGTGCGTTCGTCAAGTCGTAGTGCTTGCCCGCCGTCTCTTGACCCTCCCCCCAATCCGCCTAGTCTCCCCCTCGTTCTCCGGGGGGCCGCCTTGCGTGGCTGAGATTGGGGTTGAGGACCCCTGACCCGCCGAACCTGATCCGGGTCATGCCGGCGAAGGGAGAGGGACGCGGCCCCGCCAAAGATCAGGGGCCGTCAAACCGCCTTTGGCGCGAACCGGGTCTCCACATTTGAGGAGGTCCACCGATGAACATCCACGTCCCCGGCAAAGGCGGCAAGCCGCAGAACGACGCCATCCCGACCGGCGAACGTCCCGGCAGCCGCAAGGTCTACGCCTCGGGCGAGCTGTTCCCGGACATCCGCGTCCCCTTCCGCGAGGTGGCCGTCCACCCCAGCGCCAACGAGCCGCCGGTGACCCTCTACGACCCTAGCGGCCCCTACACCGACCCCAGCTTCGTGGTCGACATCGAACAGGGCCTGCCGCGCCCGCGCGAGGCCTGGGTCGTCGGCCGGGGCGATGTCGAGGAAGTCGCCAATCCCCGCGAAGTGAAGCCCGAGGACAACGGTTTCGCCGCCGGCAAGCACCTGGCCCCGCAGTTCACCGCCAAACGCCCGATCTACCGGGCCAAGGCCGGCGCCGCCGTCACCCAGCTGGAGTACGCCCGCAAGGGGATCATCACCCCGGAGATGGAATACGTCGCCATCCGCGAGAACCTGCGCCGCGAACAGACCGCGCCGTGCGTCCGCGACGGCGAATCCTTCGGCGCCGAGATCCCCGACTTCGTCACGCCCGAGTTCGTCCGCCAGGAGATAGCCCGCGGCCGCGCCATCATCCCGGCCAACATCAACCACGGCGAACTGGAGCCGATGGCCATCGGCCGCAACTTCCTGGTCAAGATCAACGCCAACATCGGCAACAGCGCCGTCTTGAGCTCGGTCGCCGACGAGGTCGACAAGATGGTCTGGTCGACCCGCTGGGGCGCCGACACGGTCATGGACCTCTCCACCGGCCGCAACATCCACAACATCCGCGACTGGATCATCCGCAACAGCCCGGTGCCGATCGGCACGGTGCCGATCTACCAGGCCCTGGAGAAGGTCAACGGCGTCGCCGAGGACCTGAACTGGGAGGTCTTCCGCGACACCCTGATCGAACAGGCCGAGCAGGGGGTGGACTACTTCACCATCCACGCCGGCGTCCGCCTGCCCTTCGTGCCCCTGACCGCCAAGCGGGTCACCGGCATCGTCTCCAGAGGCGGCTCGATCATGGCCAAATGGTGCCTGGCCCATCACAAGGAGAGCTTCCTCTACGAGCACTTCGAGGACATCTGCGAGATCATGCGGGCCTACGACGTCTCGTTCAGCCTCGGTGACGGCCTGCGCCCCGGCTCCATCGCCGACGCCAACGACGAGGCCCAGTTCGCCGAGCTGCGCACCCTGGGCGAGCTGACCAAGGTCGCCTGGAAGCACGGCTGCCAGGTGATGATCGAGGGCCCCGGCCACGTGGCCATGCACAAGATCAAGGCCAACATGGAAGAGCAGCTCAAGCACTGCCACGAGGCCCCGTTCTACACGTTAGGCCCGCTCACCACCGACATTGCCCCCGGCTACGACCACATCACCAGCGCCATCGGCGCGGCCATGATCGGCTGGTTCGGCACCGCCATGCTCTGCTACGTCACCCCCAAGGAGCACCTGGGCCTTCCCGATCGCGAGGACGTCAAACAGGGCGTCATCGCCTACAAGATCGCCGCCCACGCCGCCGACCTCGCCAAGGGCCACCCCGGCGCCCAGCTGCGCGACAATGCCCTGAGCCGCGCCCGCTTCGAGTTCCGCTGGGAAGACCAGTTCAACCTCGGCCTCGACCCCGAAACGGCCCGCGAATACCACGACGAGACCCTGCCCAAGGAGGCCCACAAGACGGCCCACTTCTGCTCGATGTGCGGCCCGAAGTTCTGCTCGATGAAGATCAGCCAGGAGGTCCGCGAGTTCGCCTCGGGGATGGCTCCGAACGAGATCGAACTGGGCATGAGCCAGATGAGCGACAAGTTCCGGGAGCTGGGCAGCGAGATCGACGTGGCGGTGAAGGGGTAGGGCTCCACCACCCCACCGCCGGTGGACGAGTTACGGGGAGGCGTTGTACCTATCTCGGTCAACCGGCGGTGACCAAGTTTCGGGGACACTATACTTAATTCAGGTCACCATCCTTGAGGCGGCCACCGGCAGGGCCTGAATTAAGTATAGTGTCCCCGAAACTACGCCGACGTCGCTGCCCCGAGATAGGTACAACGCCTCCCCGTAACTCGGGCGCGCAGCACGAAGGAAGTGCATGACCACCACCACCGTCCGACGGCTACTCATGGTGCTGGCGTTCGCCCTGCCGGCCGCCGCGGCCCCGGCCGCCGCCGCGCCGCGCAACGCCGACGGGCTGCTCTCCCAGGCGCTTGAGTACTGCCGGCGGGTCGGCGAGGGCGAGGCGCGCGCCGCCATCGTGGCAAAGGCCCACCGTGCGGGCTGGCAGCGGATCAGCAGGGACACCACCGGCCTTCACACCTACGAGATCGTCGAAGGGGAGATCGAATGGTCGCTGCCACGTCCGAAGGACTGGGGTGATCGCGGGATCTCGGTGGTTTTCTACGACCTGCCGATGGAGGACGGCTGGCGCGCCGTCTGCGGCATCCAAATCGTCGGCGAGGCCGACCGCTTCCATGCCCAGTTCGTCCGGACCCGCCGCTTCGCCGAGCGGCTGAAGCCCGCCGCGCCGGTCCAGCATCTCGACCGGGCGCAGGTCGAGGCGCTCGATCTGGCCGAACGGGTCGAATGGTTCGGCGACAGGCGCTGGCGTCTTGAGTTCGCCCGCTATGGCGGCGAAGAGAGCTCATGGACCGGCCTGACCTATTCCGTGGCCGCCGACCCACCCCAGGAAGCGACCCCGAAATGACCTCCACTACCATCCGCCGCCTCCAGCCCGGCGAAGGCCCCGTCTTCCAGGCCATCCGCCTGACCGCCATGCGCCTCGACGAATCCACCTTCGGCTCCACCCTCGCCGAGGAGGAAGCCAAGCCCGCCGCCTGGTTCGAGGAACGCGTCGTCGCCGACGGCGTCTTCGTCGCCGAGGCCGACGGCCAGGTCCTCGGCATGGTCGCCGTCGGGCCCAAGTCCCCCGCCAAGGAGCGCCACAAGGGCGTCGTCTACAGCATGTTCGTCCTGCCCGAGGGCCGGGGCAGGGGCCTTGGCGGGGCGCTGATGGCCGCCTGCCTGGACTATGCCCGCGAGGTGGTCGAGATCGTCCAGCTGGTCGTCGTCTCGACCAACTCCGTCGCCGTCTCCCTCTATGAAGGGGCCGGCTTCGAGCGCTATGGTTTCGAACCGCGCGCCCTCTTGCAGACGGACGGCCGCTACACCGACGATCTGCACATGTGGAAGCGCCTGAAATGACCGACCCCATCCACGGCTGGCACGCCTATGTCGTCAGCCGCGACCCCGCCGACCTGAGCGCGTTGATCGCCGAAGACTGCGTCTTCGAGTCGCCCGTCGTCCACACGCCGCAGGCCGGCAAGGCGATCACCGAGAAGTACCTGCTGAGCGCCCTGTCGGTGCTCAACAACGACAGCTTCGAATACCTCGGCGAATGGCGGGCCGAGCGGTCCGCCGTGCTGGAGTTCGGCTGCACGATCGACGGCATCCGCATCAACGGCGTCGACATGATCTGGTGGAACGAGGCCGGCCTGATCACCCGCTTCAAGGTCATGGTCCGCCCGCTGAAGGCGATCAACCTCTTGCATCAGAAGATGGGCGAGATGCTCATGAAGCTGGCGGGGTAGGGCGGCCCTGTTCGCCCAGCGGGCCGACCGTGCCGGAGATCCAGTCGGTATAGGCGCGGGGCTCCTCGAACATCGGACTGTGGGCCGACTGTTCGAACCAGATGAAGGCCTTCCGCGGGGCGGTGATCCGGTCGAAGAAACCGCGCGCCACCGAGGCCTCCGACTGCTGGTCGTAGCGTCCCGACAGCAGGAAGATCGGGACGCCATAGGCGTGCGGCGCATCGTCGATGACGAACCGCGCGAACTCGCCGTGCACGAGCCTCTCCGAGTATCGGCCTGACTTGCTGAAGGCGACGAGATCGCGCCCGTTGGCTTCCGACTGGCCCAGGCTCCGGGCGATCAGGCTGGTATTGGTCATGTCGCCGTGGAAGCTGCCGCCGAAGGCCATGATCCACTCGCGCGGCGTGAAGATCGAGCCCGGCCGGGGCGGCGGCCCCAGCCGCTCCAACTCGGCGACCGCCTTGTCCGCACGCCGCGCCCTGGCCTCGCGCAGCGCCCAGTCATAGGACCGCTTCTCGCTCTCCGGCACATTGGCCACCTGGCCGACGCCGACATAGGCGTAGAGCTTGCCCGGATTGTCCTGGGCATAGAGGATTCCCGGGACCGTCCCCCAGGAGTGGGCGAGGATCCCCACCCGCTGCCGCCCGAACCGCGCCCGCAGCTGGTCGACGACGACGCCGAGATCGTCGACGTATTGCTGGATGGTCTGCTCGCCCGGCACCGGCAGCTTGGCGTCGTAACTCTGGCCGGCGTAGCGCTGGTCCCAGTAGACGACCACGAAGTCGTCCTCGAGCGCGGCGTTGAAACGGCGCAGCGCCACGGTCTCGCTGCTGCCCGGGCCGCCATGCACGAACAGCAGCACCGGATTGGCCCGGTCGCGGCCCCGGATGATCACCGACTGCTCGACGCCACCCACCGGCCACCGCTCGATGACCGCGATGCTGCCGGCCAGGACCTTGCCGTCCTCGCCCCGGAACGGCGGCGTCGAGATCGGCGCCAGCAGCCGCCAGGCGACCGCCGCGGTCAGCAGCGCCAGCAGGATCAGTAGCGCCAACACCGTTCGTGCGATCACCCGTCGAGCCGTCATGGAAGTCCCCCGATCCCGCCATCCTGGCCGGAAGACGGGCCAAGCGCCACATCAAGCTGGCCGGCGACGGGCGCTTTGTGAATATGTCTAGACATATTCAGCCGGTCCGGGCGCGGGTCGGCGGGCCTGGGCGAAAACCCGTGCCCGGCCCGGGCAGGAATCGACCAACAATCGCAGCGATCCGACCAACGCACCGACCAACGCCAGGGGCCACATCCGGCGCCGCTCAACCAACGCCAAAGCCAACGATTCCGGGGGTTTCGCGCCCCTCCGGGCGGTTTGCGAGGATCGACGCATTTCTGTTGGTCGCCGACGGTGTCGCGGTATCATGGTTCAGCCGCTTCGATAGGACCCGCCGATGCTCCCGCGCCTGCTGCCCGCTCTCGCTCTGGCCGCCCTCGTCACCGCCTGCGGCAAGCCCGCCGAGGACAGCGCCCCCGCCGCGCCGGCGACGCCGGCCGCGCCGGCAGCCCCGGCCGAGCC
>NZ_JBXASF010000020.1:0-65712 GCF_058809015.1 Caulobacter sp. GW821-FHT11A05
CGGCCGGATCGGCGGCGAAGGCCTCCGCCGTCCGCGGCGGCGGCGAGCAGGCGGCCAGAACCAGACCGGCGAGCAAGGCGGCTCTCACCGGAAGGCCCGCTCGTAGACGCTCATGCGCGCGGCCCGGGCGGCCTCGGCCCGTTCACGGGCGCGCTGCTCCTCCAGCCGCGCTTCGGCCGCCTGCATCAGGGCCAGGCCCTGCAGCCGCACCTGTTCGTTCTGGATCAGCGCCTGCTCGGCGGCCAGGCGGGCGTCGAGGTCCATCACCGCCCGGGCGTTGGGGGCCGTGTCCAGCGCCCGGCGCAGGGTCTCCAGACCCTCCAGCCGCGCGTCGGCGGCTTGGCCGACCGCTTCGCCCAGCGCCAGGTCGCGGGCCGTGCGCAGGCCTGAGCGCTCCAGACTGTCGCGGTAGTAGGCCTCGGCCGGCCCGGCTTCATCGGCCGGCGGCGTATAGAGACGGGTCTCGCGGCGGATGGCGTCGGCCCGCTCGGCCAGGGCGCCCAGGGCCGAGAGGTCGCCGTCGGCGGCGGCGCGCAGGGCGGCCATGTCCGGCAGCGGATTGCGGACCTCCGGCAGGCCGAGCTGGCCGGCCAGGCCGTTGACGTCCGACAGCTGGTTGAGGCTGTCGAACAACTCGTCGCCCTGTTCGATCTGTTTCTTCAGCGCCTCCAGCTGCTGCAGGGCCGTGAGGGCGTCCTCGATCATCCTGGCGTAGGCCATCGGGTCGTAGACGATCTCCTGCGCCTGCGCCGGGACGCCGGTCAGGACGATCAGGGCAGCGCCGGCGGCGCCGAGGAGTCGGGTCTTCATGGGAACCTCCGTTGGGCATGAAAGGGGTCGCGCCACAGCGCGTAGTCGTCGCCGTGTTCGGCGCGCAGGCGGTCGAGCAGGGCCACCGTCTCGCTGCGGCCCGAGAGGATGGCCAGTTCGTCGTCCAGGCCGGTGAGGTCGAGTTCGACGACGACGCTGTCGTGGCCCTGCTTGACCAGGAAGCGATGCGACTCCGGGGTCAGGGCGTCGCGGATCAACCGGAACTCCTCGCCGGTCAGGCCGAAGCCCTCGACGTAGTCGCGCGCCTGGCCGTGCGGGTTGGGCAGGAAGATCTTGGTGGCGCACTGTTCGAGGATGGCGTGGGCGATCGGCGAGCGCAGGGCGTCGGCCGGCGACTGGGTGCCGAACACCATCAGGGCGTTCTGCTTGCGCCAGGTCTTCAGTCCGTCCTGGGCCAGGTCGGTGAAGGCCGGATCGCCAAGCACCTTCCAGAACTCGTCGATGTCCAGCACCAACCGGCGGCCGTCGACCCGCTCGGCGATGCGGTGGAACAGATAGAGCATGACCGGGGTGCGGATCTCGGCGTGATCGAGCACCTGGGTCAGGTCGAATCCGGCGAAGCGGGTCTCCAGCGACAGGGCGTCCTCGTCGTTGTCGAGCACCCAGCCGAGCGGGCCCTCCCGGGTCCAGCGCTCCAGCCGCGCGCCGACGCCGCCGCCGTCGGCCTGGCCCAACACGCTGCGCAGGGCGGTCAGCGAGCGACGTTCGCGCGGCAAGGCTTCGAGCGCCGCCACGCCGTCGTCGATGGCCCGGGCCTGCACCACCGTCAGGGGATCGCCGTCCCGCGCCACCAGCGCCCGGACCAGCTTGACCAGGAAGGCGCGGTTGGCCGGGCTGGGCGCCAAGGCCTTGAACGGCGCGAAGCCGGTCGGCTCGCCATTGCGCAGGGTCAGATAGGTTCCGCCGCAGGCGCGCACGAAGAGCTCGGCGCCCCGGTCCTTGTCGACGAACAGCTGCTGGGCCCCGAGCCGCTCCAGCTGGGCCAGCATGAAGTTCTGGACCACGGTCTTGCCCGAGCCTGAGGGGCCGCAGATGAAGGTGTGGCCGAGGTCGCCGACATGGAAGTTGAACCAGAAGGGCGAGCCGGCCGTGGTCCGGAGCAGGGCGACCGCGGGTCCCCAGTGGTTGCCGCGGGCCTTGCCGACCGGATGGGCGTGGAAGGGCGCCAGCGCCGCGAAGTTGCGCGAGGTGATGGCCGCCGGGCGCGTGCGCCGGGCGAACGCCCCCGGGAACTGCGCCCAGAAGGCCGCTTCCAGGCCGAGGTCCTCGCGCGCCACCACCAGGCCGGAATCGGCCAGCAGGGCGCGGGCCTTGGACAGGTGGTCGGCCAGTTCGCCGGGTCCGGCCCCGTAGACCAGCACCGAGGCCTGGTGCTCGCCCATCACGAAGCGGTTGCTGACCAGGTCGTCGAGGGCGTCGGACAGGCCGGCGATCTGTGAGGCGGCCCGGTCGCGCGCCGAGACCATCTGGTTCTGCTTGCGCTCCATCACCGCCCGTGCGGAGGCCTTGGACAGGAAGGCGAAGGACTGGCTGATCACGAAGGCAAAGGGCGCGCTCAGCAGCGCGTCCCACAGGCCCGGGCGGGTTGAGGCCGGATACTCCTTGACCGCCAGGACGCCGGCGTAGCGGGCGTCGCCGACATCGCGCAGTTCCAGGCTTTCGCGGCCGAAGATCGCCCGCACCGCATAGACCGCCGAGCCCAGGTGGCCGCGGACGACCGGCACGCGGCTCGGACGGCCGGTCAGGATCAGCCGCATGGCCTCCATCGGCTCGGAGAACCACAGGCCGCCGCGCGCATAGAGGCCGAGCGGCCGGGGCGCGTAGCGGGCCAGATACTGGGCGAGGTCCCGGCCGGCCTCCTGCAGCCGCTTGACCGCCTCGGGCTCGACCTCGACGCCGGCCCGCCTGGCCGCCTTCAGCCGGCCCATCATCGCCGAGGCGCGGTCGCCGGTCGCCCGGCCCGGATGCAGGACCAGAGTCACGAAGAGGTCGTTGACGAACATCCGCCGGCCGACGAGGCGGGCCTCATAGGCCGCGTTCAGGTCGCGGGCGAAGGCGGAGCGGAATCCGGTCGCGGGCTCGGCCGCGACCTCGCGCCGGACGACGTGGTGCCACACCGCCAGGCGATCGTCGGCGAGGTTGCGCCAGGTCTGGTTCAGCTTGACGTGCCAGTCGTTGAGGTCGCGCGCGTCTGCCGTCTCGAAGGCGGCGCCGGCGAGCTGGAAGCAGAGCATCAGGGCGCCGCTGTCGAGGGCCACCACCTGGTCGTCGACATGGCGCGCGAACGGCATATTGGCGCGGACATCCGCTTCGCGCCGCAGCCGGGCCGGGGAGACGCTCGCCTCAGCCACGGGCCAACTCCCCCGCGCGGTAGCGGCGGACCAGGGGCAGGGGCGTGGGCGAGCTGCCGCCCCACAGGCCGCTGTTGCGGGAGCGTCCCTTGGTGTCGACATAGACCAGCAGCAGCCGGAAGGCGTTGTGGTCGACCTTGCAGATGCCGCGGAAGACCAGGTGGAGGACGGGGGCGATCAGCAGGTAGAGCAGGCTGCCGCCGACCAGGAACACCAGGCCCGAGACGATGACGTTGACGCCCATCGCCTCCATCGGCACGCCCAGAACCATGGCCGGGCGGGTGCAGGCCAGGAACAGCGGGTCCTCGATCAAGCGCTCTTCAGCCATGACCGGCCCCCAGCAGCGCGGGCAGGCTCCAGGCCGCCAGGCCGAGCGCGCCGCCGGCCACGGCCTGGGCGAAGCGCGGGAGCGAGATCAGCCGCAGGGCCAGCATCAGGCTCAGGGCGCCCAGCAGCACGACGGCGGTCAGGAGAAGATCGGCCGGCGCGCCCATCAGCCGCCCCCGGTGATCAGGTTGACGATCTCGGCGGCGCCGAAGACGACGATGATGCCGAGGATGACGATGGCGGCCCGGCGCAGGTCGAACAGGCCGAACATCCACAGGATGCCGACCACCACCACCGCCAGCACCGCCAGCAGGCGGGCGGTGTTGCCGGTCAGCATGTCGACGACGTTCTGCAGCAGTCCTTCGACATTGGCCTGGGCGAAGGCCGGCTCGGCGAGGATCGCGACGCTGGCCAAGGCGATGGCGCCGGCGGCGCCGGCGTGGCGGGCGCGGGAAACGCGGACGATCATGGGAGAACTCTCCAGGGCTCGGACGAGACCGACGCGAAGGCGAGGGTCGAACTGAAACGGGCGCGGGCGAACACATCCCAGGCCGGCGGCGGGGCCGGCTCGGCCGCAGGCGTCGCGGACGCCGGAGGCGAGAGCTCCGGCGACGGACCGGGCGCCGCGAGGGCGAGGCGGAGGGCGGCGCGTTCGACGCGGGCCACATAGCCATTGCGCAGGCCGCGCTCGGGATGGCCGGTGTTGTAGCGGGACAGCGCCGCGCGGAGCGCGACCTGACGGTCGAGCGGGCTGGCTGAGGCGGGCCGGTATCCCGCCTGCAGCACCCGGCCGGCGGCGGTCAGATTGCGGCAGGGATCGAAGGCGTCCTCGACCGACAGCCCCAGCCAGCCGAGATTGTCGCTGTTGATCTGGGCGACGCCGAGGTCGAGGTTGGCGCCGTCGGCGAGCAGGGCGCGCGCCGTCCGGGCCGCCTCGGCCGCGTCGCGCGGCGCGCGGGCCGGCCGCGGTCCGCGATTGACGCCGATGGCGAGCGGGTCGAACCGACTCTCCGCATAGGCGACGGCGGCGAGGGTCTGCGGCGCCACCTGCGGCGCGCAGGCCTGGGCGAGGCTGAGGATGAGGCCGAGGTCCAGCAAGGCGAACTCCATGTCTGGCGTTCAGCAAACCGGTCCCGGCCGCGCCGCGCGACCCGCCAGCGGCCCGTCGGAGATCTACGGTAGGAAGGTTCGGGATTCCGGCGCGGCGCGCGCCCCGAGCGCCAGCCGGGCCACCGCCTGCACCCGGGTGCGCACGTCGAGCGTCCGGCAGGCCAGCATCAGATGCTCGTCGACGGTGCGGGGCGACAGGCCGAGGCGCTCGCCGATCCCCGCCGAGGTCAGGCCCTGGGCGGCCAGCCGCAGGCAGTCGAGCTGTCGCTCGGAGAGACGATCGAGATCGTCGGCGCACGCCTGGCGGTTACTGGACGCATACGGGGCCATCGCGCTTTAGCAAACCGGACGAGGCCGCCCCGCCGCCAGTCCGTAATCGGCCCGTCGGGGGTCTACGGTGTGTCGTCTCCGGTGGGGCCTTCGTCCTCGCCGTTCGCCGGCGACACCAGGCGGCGCAGCCGTTGCTCGAGCCAGGCGTCGGCGGCGCTGTCGCGGCGCACCGACTGCACCGCCAGGTCCTTCAGCGCCTTGGTGAAGGTGTTGATGATGGTCCGGGCGTCCAGCTCGGCGATGGCGTCGCCCACCTCCGCATCGAATTCCTGGACGGCGACGGTGAAGATGGTCATCAGCTTGTTGTCGGCGCAGCGCAGGGCGAAGGCCGGCGAGCCCAGCGCCAGGGCGGCCATGATGGCGTGCGGATCACTGTCGGTGACCTCCGCGAAGCGGTGCACCCGTTCGAGATTGATGCGGCCGCCGCCGGCCTCGAAATGTTCGTAGGATCGCAGCGCCATGTTCATCCCGCGCGCCACATCGGCCGACTTCATCCGGCGGTGAGCGCGGATCAGGCGCAGGGCCGCGGACAGGGTTTCGTTCTGGGACTGGCGGTCGGCGCGCTCCATGACCTCGACTTCACTCCTGTCGGCTGGGGCCGCCGAGACTACCGCCCTCGCACCCCTACTGGTTGAAAAATGCGGCGCCGGAGCCTCAAATGAAAGATGGGAAAGAAACGGTGTCGAAAACCTTGCGGCATGACGCAAAGAACCTGCGGATACATCGCGAAAGCTTGCGGGTGTCGGTCCTATACCGCATTCATTCGGCGCGGGGTTGCCCGCCCGCCAGGCCCGGCGCGATGCTCGCGCCCTCCCGCTCTCGTCCCCTACGGCCGGGAGCGGGCGCGATGAAGGATCGCGACCCCTACCACAGCGCTCTCAACGCCCTGGCCGGCTTCGCCGCGGCGGGCCGGTTCGGCTGGGGCGAGCCGCTCGTCGCCACCGCCCTGGCCGAGGAGTTGCGGCTCAGCCCCACGCCGGTGCGTGAAGCGCTGGCGCGGCTGGCCGGGGAAGGGGTCATCGAGCATCGGCCGGGCCGCGGATATTTTGCGCCAAGCCCGACGGCGTCCGACATCGCCGACCTCTACGAATTGCACCGCCGGCTGACCCACTGGGCGCTGGATGTCGCGCCGACGCCCGCCGCGCGCCCCGTCGAGGCGCCGTCGCCGCCTGATCTGCGCCTCGAAATCCTCTACGCGACGATCGCGGCGTCGGCCGGCGCCGACATCCTGACCCGCGCCCATCGCCGGGTCATGCTCCAGCTCCGCCCCATCCGCGCGGTCGAGGCGGCCGTGCGGCCCGCCGAGGTCGAACAGATTGATCGGCAGGAGCGGTTGCTGGCGGCGGGCCGCATCGCCGACTTGCGGGTCGAGGTGGACGCCTACCATGAGGGCCGGCGGCTCGCCGCGCCTGCGGTGTTCGCAGTCATGCGGCGGTCGGGCCAAAGTATAGAGCGAATATAGTTTGAAAATAGACGTGGGGCCGCGCCGACTGTCCGGGCGGGGCATTCCGTCCCGTCCAAGGAGGTCCCATCATGAACACCCAGACCATGCCGCGCCTGATCGGGCTCGGCTCCGCCCGGCGCCAGACCCGCGCCGATTCCCACATCGGCGACATGGAGCTGATCCCGGTCCGTCTCTATGAGCCGACCGGCGTCCGCGCCGACGTCGTCCGGCTGGGCTCGGCCGAACAGGCCACCCGCGCCGACTCCCCCACCGGCGATTTCGAACTGATCCCGGTGCGGCTCTGGCAGCAGGGCTGAAGGCCAGGGCGCCGGCCTTTGGCCGGCGCCCACCGCCTCCGGCCGGACCGCGCCGATGACCCGCTACCTCAAACCGGACGTTCACGCCGTCGCCATCGGGGCCGACCTGGCGGTGCTCGACATCGCGGGCGACGCCTATCTGTGCCTGCCGGGCGGCGCGGCGGCCCTGGCCGGCGGAGGCGGGATCGCGCCCGGGCCGATGGCCGAGGCGCTGGGCGAGGCCGGGCTGCTGGGGGCCGAGCCGCCGCCCGAGACGCGGGCGCCGCCCCCGTCCCCCGCAAGATCGATCATCCATGAGCCCCTCGCCGAACCGGCGGGGCCTCGGGCGCTGCTCGCCGCCGCCGGCGTCGTCGCCGACCTTCGCAAGGCGCGGGCGGGGCAGGGGCTCGCCCCCTATCTGGCAATTGCCGAGACCCGGAGCGACCTGTCGCGCGATCCGGAGGCGGTTGTGGCGGCGGCGCGGCTGTTCTGGAAAATCAGCCCCTGGCTCCCGGTCGAAGGGGAATGCCTGCCGCGCTCGGCCATGCTGATCGCCTTCCTGCGCCGCCGCGGCCTGGCCGCCGACTGGGTGTTCGGCGTGCGCCTCTGGCCGTTCAACGCCCATTGTTGGGTCCAGGCGGGCGACGTCTGTCTCAACGACGATGTCGAGCGGCTCTGGGCCTATACGCCGATCTACTGCCGATGAAGGTCCCCGGTCCCGCCGACAACGGCTATCTGGTGATCGACCGGCGGCGCGCCGGCGAGGACGACCGACGCGGACTCGACCGGGTCCTGGCCGCCCTCGAACGGGATGGCTGGCGATCCTTTGGTCCGATCGAGGATATCCAGGTCCTGCTCGCGCCGCGGGCCCGCTACGCCGTCCGCCAGGTCGGCCGCCAGCACCTCCTGATCGGCGACTGGCGCGGGACCGATGTCCCCCTGTCGACGGTGGTCTCGCGCGGCACCAGCCCGGCCGACCTGGCCCGGACCGCCGTCGCCTCGGGTTGGGGGCGTTATGTCCTGGCCTGGCGGGACGACGAGGGACGCCTCGCCCTGCTACGCGATCCCACCGGCGCCCTCGACTGCGTCTGGTGGCGTCATGGCGGGGCGGTGATCGCCGCCCGCGAGCCGCCGCGCCTGGTCGATGCCCTGCTGCCGGCCGACCTCGCCATCGACTGGCCGGTGCTTGGTGAGATCGCCAGGGCCCCGGAACTGCTCGGCGACCAGCTGGCCCTGCGCGGCCTGACCGCCGTCAATCCGGGCGCGGTCAGCGTCATCGGTGAGACGGCCGAGACCACGGCCGTCTGGCGGCCGGCGAGCTTTTGCCGGTCCGGGCGGGGCTGGGACGAGAGCCATGAGGGCCTGGTCGCGGTGGTGGACGCGACCGTGGCGGCCCTGGTCGCGCCGCATCGCCGGCTCGCGGCCGAACTCTCAGGCGGGCTGGACTCGGCCATCGCCGCCGCCAGTCTCAAGGCGTCCGGACACGCCGGGCGCGCCGGCTTCCTCAACTTCCATGGCGACTGGCGCGAGGGCGACGAGCGGCCCTACGCCATGGCGGCGGCGTCGCAGCTGGGTCTGGACCTGACCACCGTGCGCAAGCCGGTCGAGGCGATCACCCTGGCCCAGCTCAATCCGCTGGGCGACAGTGTGCGGCCGGCCCTGCAAGGCGTCGATGTCGCCTACGACATCGAGGTTTCCGGGCGGATGCGCCGGCGCCGGGCGACCGGGCTGCTCACCGGCCAGGGCGGCGACGCGGTGTTCTTTCAGGCGCCCAACCCCGCCGTGGTCGTCGACCGCCGCCGCCGGGAGGGCCTGGCCGGGGTGTCGCCGGCCTTCATCGCCGCCGTGGCGCGCTGGACCCGGCACTCGGCCTGGACGGTGCTCGGCTACGCCCTCGGCGGCCCGTCGGGCGAGCGGGCGGCCTCCGGGACGCGCCGCCATCCCTGGCTGGAGGAGGTTGACGACCTGCCGCCGGCCAAGGCCGGGCAACTGCGGCAGTTCGTCAACGCCCAGCTGTTCTGGGGCGACTGCCTGCGCGCCCGCGCGGGCGACCTCTTGCACCCCTTCCTCAGCCAGCCGGTGGCCGAGCACTGCCTGGCCATTCCGGCCGACCGGCTGATCGCCGGGGTGCGGGACCGGGGCCTGGCTCGGCAGGCCTTCGCGACGCGCCTGCCGCCGATGATCGTCGAGCGCCGCAGCAAGGGCGACCTCAGCCATTTCTACGGCCAGGTGACGCGCGCCAGCCTGCCGACCCTGACGCCGCTGCTGCTCGACGGGCTTCAGGCCGCCCACGGCCTGCTGGACCGCCAGGCGCTCGAGGCCGAACTGACGGAGGCGCGCCTGATCTGGAGCCCCGGCTACAACCGGCTACTGGTCGGCGCCGTGCTGGAGGTCTGGGCCCGGCGCTGGCAGGCGCGGATCGCCGACATCCGCCGGGCGCACATGGCGGTCGAGCCAGTCGAGGATGCGGGCGTGCAGGTCGCGCAGGTTGGCCGGGCTGACGAAGACATGACCCTCGCCGGCGTAGGTGACCAGCGCCGCCTCCCGGCCGAGCCGGTAGAGGGCGCCGAATAGCACATCGGCGCCGGCCGGATCGAGGTCGCCCTCGATGAGCAGGGCCGGCGTGCGGATCTGGCTCGCGACGTATAGCGGGCTGCCCGCGACATAGGCCTGGGGTTGATCGAGCAACGAGGCGCCGATCGCGCCCTGGCCGGTCTCGGCCCAGCCGACCAGGGCGTTGATCGGCACGCCGTCGTCCGGCGAGACCAAGAAATGCGGCGGCAGCGCATAGACCCGCGACAGGTCGGCGTAGCCGGCCGCCGCCACCACCGCCCGGAACCGGTCGCTCTGCGACGCCGCCAGCAGCACCCCGTAGCCGCCGTAGCTGTGGCCGACCAGGCCGACCCGGGCCGGGTCGACGGGAGCCTGGACAGCGGCGGCGTCGACGATCGTCCCGATCCGCTCGGCCAGGTCGTCCAGTTGCGGTCCCGCGCCCGCAGGTCGGGGCAGGCTCGGCACGAGGACGGCGTAGCCGGCCGCGGCCAGCACGGCCGGATTGATGTGCAGGCGTTCGCCGCCCGGCCGCAGCCAGGCCGGGGCGGCGGCGTAGGCGGCGCCGGGATAGACGATCACGACCACCGGGAGCCGGTCGCCTGGGGCGGCGCCCGGCGGCAGCAGCAGCCAACTGGTCAGGGCCTGGCCCTCGGGGCCGGTATGGGCGATGGGCGTGATCGTCCCCCAGGCCAGGGCGTCGAAGCCGGCGTTGACCGTCGCCAGCGGCCGGGCGCCATCGACCGCGTGCAGGCGCAGGCGGGTCGATCCGCCCGGGGTGCGCCGCTGGGCGATCAGATAGTCCCGCGTGGGACTGACCGCGACCAGGGTTTCGTCGGCCGCGAGGGGCGCGGGGCAGGTCCGCGCCGCCGGAGCGGACGGAAGGCTCAGGCAGCCGTCCGGGCCAACCAGGCCGCGCCGTCCCCGCTGGACGCCGTCCGGGTTCCAGCCCTGTCGGCTGCCGCCGTCCGCCGCCCGTTCGCGGTTCCACAGCCGGCCGGGCGTAACGGACGTGGCGGGGTGGGCGGCGAATGGGTGCAGGCCGTCGGCGCGCTCGATCCAGGTGCGTTCGCCAACCTCGACCAAGGTTTCGCGCGACTCGATGACCGGGACCGAGATGGACCCCGGGCCGGCGCGAAGCCAGACTCGCTCGTCCCGGGCGGCGCGGACCTGCACGACCGGTTGTCCCGCGCTCCAGCCGGCGCGGGCGATGGGAATTTTGCCGACCTCGGCGTCGAGCCAGGGTCGGGCCTCGCCGAGCTGGAGCGGTTCGGCCGCCCCGCGGCGGGCGACGGTCCAGAAGCGGCCGTTGGCCCACCCGGCCCCGGCGTCGCGCGCGAAGGTGATCAGCTGGCGGGAATCCGGCGACCAGGACAGCAGGTGCGAGAGGAAGTCCTGATCGGGCAGGGGCTCCGTGGTCCTGCCCTGATCCAAATCGACCAGCAGCAGGCGACGCCGCCGGCTCGGCGTGCCGACATCGACCGGCGTCTCCCCGCCGGCCTGCAGGTCCTCGGCGTTGAGCAGGGCCGCGACGGCCCCGCCGTCCGGGGAGAGCTCCAGGTCGAACAGGTCGCCGCGCGCCAGCACCCGCTCCTCGCCGCGAGCGAGGTCGAAGAGGACCAAGCGCGGGGCGGCCGACCGCTCGCGGCTGTCGCGCGCCGCGCCGCTGGGAATGACCACCGAGGACGGCACGTGGCCGGCCGCGAAGGTTCGCCACAGCCCCGTCTTGCGCGCCTCGGTTTGGGAGCCGAGGCGGAACACCAAGGGCAGGTCGCCGTCCGGACGGGCGATGGCCACCAGCTGCGTCTCCGAGCGCCAGGCGACGGTGCGGCCCAGCTCGGTGAACTCCGGCGTCAGCGGCAGCCAACGCACCTCTCCCGTGGCCAGGGTCATGACCCCCAGCGTCCGGGCGGTTTCGCGCAGGCGGAAGACCAGCATCTTCTCGCCGCTGGGCGAGAAGGGGCCGGAGACGTAGCCGTTGGCGTGGCCCGGATCCTCCAGCCGGCGCACCGGGCCGCCGGCGGGCGTGTGCACCTCCAGCCCGCTGAGCAGGTGCGGCGTCATCAGCCCGAAGCGATAGGTCGCCGCCGACGACCAGGCGGCCCGCCGCTCGACCACGATCCAGCGCCCGTTCGGGCTGATCCGCACCGACCCCAGCCTCTGCTGGCCCAGCAGGGCCTCGAGGGTGACCGGCGCCCGCGATTGGCCCATGACCGGGCCCGCCGTCGCCAGCAGCGCGACGGCCAATCCGCAACCCACCATGCGCCGCATCACCAGGCTCGGGTCAGCTGCAGCGAGATGAAGCGGCCGATGACGTTGGTGTTGGCCGCGTCGTAGCCGATGCCCTCGGGCGCGTTGTAGAAGGGCGGGTCGCGGTCGAAGGCGTTCTGGACGTTGAGCGCGATGGTCGTGCCCTGCAGCGGGCCGGACTGGGGTTCATAACGGACCTGCAGGTCGAGGGTGACCCAGGCGTCGATCCGGGCGCCGGCCAGGTCTTCGTAGCCATCGACATAGTTGACCGACGAGGACAGGCCCCAGTCGCCGCGCGACCAGGCCACCGTGCCCCGGCCGCGCAGGCCGACCGGATAGTTGGGGCGATCCCGTAGGGAGACGGTCGCCGACTTTGGCGTGGCCTGACTGTCGAAGCGGCCAAGATAGGAGAAGGCCAGGTTCAGGTCGAAGGCGTTGGGCCCGACCTCGAAGGCGTAGCCGGCGCTGACGTCCACGCCCTCGACCTCGACGCGGGCGGTGTTGACGTAGCGCGCGTCCACGATCGCCCCGTAGGACGTCGCCGGAAAGGCGTCGGCGAAGTTGGTGGTCGGCAGGTCGAGGATGGCCTGGACGGCGGACCGATCGGCGGCGTTGTTCAGCGGATCGACCAGCTGGATGAACGGCGACAGCGCCGGATCGGTCAACGCCGTCAGGATGTTCTCGAAGGTCGGCTGTCCGATGCGGTTGTCGAAATCGGTTCGGAACCAGTTGGCGCTGAGGCGCAGGCCCTTGATGAAGACCGGCCGATACTCCGCGCCGAGGGTCCAGGTGTCGGCCTGTTCCGATTCCAGGTCCGGATTGCCGCCGTACTGGATGATTGACAGGACCTGCTGCGACCCGCGCGGCAGGAAGGTTGGACTGGCCCGCGCCGCGTCGTTGAGCTCGCGCAAGGCCGGCGCCCGGTAGGAGGCGCCGTAGTTGGCGCGCAGGGTCAGGTCTCCGGTCAGGCCCCAGACGACGCCGATCTTGGGACTGGTCGTCTGGCCGATGTCCTCATAGTCCTCGAACCGGGCCGCCATCGACAGCTCGAGGCGTTCGAAGCCGGGCCGGCGGTTGTCGGCCCCGAACAGCGGGATGCGCAGCTCGCCGAACACGGCCGCCACCCGCCGGCTCGAGTCCGTGGCCACGCCGGTCGTCGGCGTCACCCCCGAGGTGAAACTGTCGTTCCGGCGCCAGAAGGTCTCCTCGCGAAAGGAGAGTCCCGCGGCGAGCCGGAGCGGACCGCCGGGCAGGGTGAGCACGGTCCCGTCGACCTGCAGGTTAGCCGAGGCGACGCCGGTCTCGCTCAGGGTCGCGGTGCGGCCCGAACTGATGAAGGCGAGCACCGCCGCCGGGCTGCCGCCGCCGTCGCCGAACGGATTGAAATAGCCGTCGCGCCCGGCGCTGAACGGGGTGGCGGGGTTGTCGGCGACAGCGCCCAGGGCCTCGCGCAGGAAGGTCGAGTTCAGCGTGCCGGTGGTGCGGTTCTCGCCGGCCTCCGAGGCGTAGGCGACATAGGCGTCGAGCCGCCAGTCGTCGAAGAGGTCGACCTTGACCCCGACCGAGGCGCCGAAGCTCTCCGCCTCGCCGGTGATCTCCGGATTGGGCAGGTCGTCCTCGAAGGAATAGGCGATGGTGTGCGAACTCGCCCCTGTCGGCGAGACGAAATAGGGGTTGCCGCCGTTGACCGTCAGCAGGGTCGCCAGCGGCGTCGAGACGGTCTCGTATTCGCGCAGGCCGTAGCGGGCGTCGGCGGAGAGCACGACCCGCGGCCCCAGGTCCTGTCGCAGCGCCGCGAACAGGCTGTGCCGGGTCTGCTGCGGCAGGACGTTCATGCCGAGCCGCTGGTTGCTCAGGTTGGTCTGGCCGGCCAGGAAATCGCCGGGCTCCAGGTCGGTCCCGTCCTGTCCGGCCGGGATGGCGTAGGCCGAGACGTAGCCGCCGCTGGCCGGGTCGAAGACGACGATATTGCCGGGGCTGGCGTAGTTGAGCCGCCGATCCGAGCCGCCGCGCCATCGTAGGTCCGCGTCGCCGGCCAGACGCCGTTCCGACACGGGCAGGGCGCCGCGCTCATAGAATTCGTAGGTTCCGAGCAGGCCGCCGGAAGGCCAGCGCCGGCCGAAGGTCTGGCCGAACTGGAACTCGTCGCTGACGCCGTCGGCGGTTCCGCCGACCCGGACCCGGGTCTCGGCGCCCTCGTAGTCATCGCGCAGGATGATGTTGACGACGCCGCCGACGGCGTCGGCGCCGTAGAGGGCCGAAGCCCCGTCCAGCAGCACGTCGATGCGTTTGATGGCGCTGGTGGGCAGGGTCGAGACATCGGCGAAGTCGCCCATGGCGCCGGTGCCGGCCATCCGGCGGCCGTTGACCAGCACCAGGGTGGCGTCGCTTCCCAGACCGCGCAGGTTGACGCCCGAGGCGAAGGTGCCGTTGGTGGCGCTGCGGTCGGCCCCGTTCTGCAGCGCTCCTTCGTTGGCCGTCCCGCCGAAATTTTGCGGCAGAGCGGCGAGGGCCTGGGCGACGGTGGCGTAGCCGCCGCGATCGATCTCCTCGCGGGTGACGATGACGACCGGGGAGGGGCCGTCGGCCACGCCCCGGATCAGGCTCCCGGTCACCACCACCTCGTCCAGCGTGACGGGGTCGGGTTGCGGTGGGACAGCCTCGGCGCGCGCCGCCGGATCGTAGACGACGAAGACGTTGGGGCGGCTCCGGCGCCAGGCGAGGCCCGAGTCCTTCAGCACCGCCGCCAGGGCCGCTTCGGGGGTGTGGGTTCCGCTCAACCCCGGAGACCGGCGTCCGGCGACGAGGGCTGCGGGATAGAGGATCTGCTGGCCGCTCTGCCGGGCGAAGGCGGGCAGCGCCTGATCCAACGGGCCGGGCGCGATCTCATAGCGCCGGGCAGCCTCCTGGGCGGCCTGTGCGAAGGCGGGCGGCGCCGAGGCCAAAAGCAACGCGGCCAGCGCGGATGAACTGAAACCGATACGCATGGTCTTCCCCCTGTTTTCTACCCGTCGTCATGCGGGTTGGGGAAGAGACGACCGGGCGCGCGAGGCCCCCTAAGTCCGTAGGCGATTTATTTTGAGGCGCCGTCCGAGAGGATGATGCTCCCGTCCGCCGAGCGGGTCGCCCGCAGGGGATAGAGATCGGTCAGGGCGGCCACGAAGCCGTCGACGTCGCCGGTGTCGAAAACGCCGCTCACCCGGATGGCGGCGAACTCGTTCGCCTGCAGGTCGATCGGGTGCGGGCTGTAGCGGTTGACCTCGGCGACGGCCTCGCCGATCGGCGTCTCCTGGAAGGTCAGGCGGCCGCTGGCCCAGCTCGTCGCTGTCGGCACGTCGACGACGGCGACCGCCGGACGCGAGGCGGCGGTCAGGACCTGCTGCCCCGGCGCCAGCGACCAGGACCGATTGGCGGCTTTGCCGTCCCGCACGGCCACGCGGCCCTCGATGAGGACGACCCGGGCCCCGGAGCCGACCCGACGCACGTCGAAGCGCGTGCCGAGCGCCGTCACCCGGGTGTCGCCGGCGGTGACCACGAACGGCCGGTCCGCGTCGCCCTCGACGTCGAAGAGGGCCTGGCCCTCGACCAGCACGACCGATCGCCGGTCGCGGCCGAGGCGCACCTCGACCTTGGAAGCGGTGTCGAGCGTGATCCGCGAGCCGTCGTCGAGCCGGACCGTACGCTGCTCGCCGATCGCGGTCGCATACGGGGTCGGCCGCGAGAGGCTCCAGACGCCAAGGCCGACGACCAGGACGGCGACCAGGGCGCCGGCCGCGCCCAGCGGCTTGAGGACGTCCGAGAACAGCGCCCGGGCCCGCGCCGGGGCATTTGCGGCGTCCCTGGCCTGTCTGGTCAGGGCGGCGATCTCCGGATCGTCGGCCAGGGTTTCGGTCGCCTCCCAGACCGCCTGCATGCGGTCGTAGGCCTCGGCGTTCTCGGGAACGCGCCGCCAGGCGCTGAAGGCCTTGATATCGGCGGCCGAGACCTTGCGCTGGTTCAGACGTGCGAACCAGGAAGCGGTCTCCTTGCGTCGGATGTCGGCGTCCTCGTCGACCGTCATCATGTCCCGCCTAAACGTCCAGCCGCGACGTGCAGTGTTCGAGCGCCTTCGACATCCGCCACTCGACGGTCTTGACGCTGATCCCTCGCGCGCGCGCGATCTCCGGGTAAGTCATACCGCCAAAGCGGTTCAACACGAAGATGTCGCGATAGAGCGGCGGCATCGTCAGGACGATCTGCTTCAATAAAACCTGGTCCAGCTGCGAAGCGGCCTCGGCTTCGGCCGCCGGTTGCTGGTCGAGGAACTTGGCGCGGCGTGCTTGGCGGCGGCGGTCGTCCCGCACGAGATTCAGCGCGACCCGCAGCAGGAACGCCTTCGGATGACGGATGCTGTCGCCGTCATAGGGGGCGATCCGCAGGTAGGTCTCCTGGACCATGTCGGCCGCTTCGTCCGGCCCGAGCCGGGTCCGCAGACGCCCGTCGAGCCAGGCCGCATAGCGGCGGAACAGGCTGTCCAGCCTGTCCGCTGCTCCCGCTTCCAGCTCCTTGGCGTTGCTCACCACGCTCCTCCGGCCACAAGGGCGAGGCCGGAATCCGCGGGCGCGACAGCTCCGCCGATCTGCGCCGCGCGACGCACGGGCTCGGCCGCTGGACAAGCGACGACCGCGCGGCGCGCGGGTCGTTGGGTTTTGATATCGCACAGGGGATTCCAAGCCCCTATCGGCGCGAACGCCGACTCCGCGACCATGAATCAAATGGAATCAACACGCAAGGCGGAGGGGTCGGGCGTTGGAATCCTCCGCGATCGAGAGGCCCGCTACTTCGCCGCGGAGCGCCGCCTTCGCCACTGGCGAACCCCGGCTCAAGCCCCGCGCCTATCTCACGGCGCCCGACGCGGTCGGTTTAGGCGCCGTCGGGACCGGCCGCAAGCGATGCCGTCCAACCGGACCGGAGAAGCCAGTTCCCGACCCGCAAGAAAGTTGCGGTAGGACCGCAAGAGACTGACGTTGCTCATGAAACTGACGCGGGTTACGGAAAGTGGGGCGCAACCATGAAGTCTGTTCGCATGCTCCCCAACCCTGCTCCAAGCCTTCCTGAATCGCCGGCGCTCAGCCAGAGGGAGACCGAATGCCTGGCTTGGGTCAGCCGAGGCAAGAGTTCCTCCGACATCGGCGCCATTCTTGGGCTGTCGCGGCGAACGGTCGACAGCTACCTCGAAAAGGCCTGCGCCAAGCTGCGCGTCCGCACCCGGATCGAGGCGGTCGCGCTGGCGGTCCGCACGGGCCTGATCGATCCGGGCTGAGGGGAGGGGGCGGGCCTGGAACTTCTGTACGGAAGCCCGGCGTTTCACAGCCGACCGCCGCCGACGCCGAAGCGTCCCCTGGCTCAAGATCGACCGCTATCGTTCCGGAACCCGCCGCCGTCCTCGTACACCATCATCGCCGCGTAGGCACGCGTAACGCGGCCGGAACGCCGCCGGTGATCTGTTACGGCTCCACCGGCCCGGCCTTCGGCTATGGCCCGCAGGGTCGGCGCGTTTCTTGCGGAAAGCGCCGAGCCAGTCATTCATCCAGGAACTGGATGGCATGCTTCAGGAACCGTTCGGGATACTGGAACTGCGCGCCGTGGCCGGCGTCGGGATAGACGATCAGCTGGGCGTTCGGGATGTTTTGAACCATGTGCCAGGAGTTGATCGTGGCGATCATCACATCGTTGACGCCGTTGACGACCAGGGTGGGCTGGGTGATTTCGGCCAGGTGGGCGAAAGGCTGGTCCGGATCCAGCGGCGTGACGAAGGCCGTGTTCGCCTCGATCTCGGCCATCATGAGCTCCGGTGAACTCGGCGGGTCCTGATCAAGGCGCTGGTGGCGACGCTCCCAGAAGTCGCGGCCAGCCTGCCTCGCGGCTTCGGAGGGGCCGAAGAACAGGAACAGGAAATCGTCCACGGTCGGAACCGGCCGCGGCGCCACCTCGAAGATCTTCGGGTCCGGATCCGGATTGCCGCCGCGCGGCTGGGTGCCGAGCAGCATCAGCTTGCGCACCCGGTCGGGATGACGCCGGGTGAATTCCTGGGCCACCATGCCGCCCAGCGAAAAGCCGACCACATCGACCTTGGCCAGACCGAGCGCGGCGATCACCTTGGCCGCGTCGTCAGCCTTGTCCTCGATGGTGTTGCGGGGGGCGCCGGACGATGAGGCGCAGCCCCGGTAGTTGTAGAGGATCACCTCGCGACCGGCCGCCAGGCCGTCGGTCATCAGCGGGTCCCAGTGGTCCATGCCGCCGCGGAAATGCTGGAAGAACAGCAGCGGCGGCTGCCCGGAGGCGGCCGCGCCCCAGCGACGGTAGGCGAAACGGTCACCATCGACCTCGACATAGCGGGTCGAGGCGGTGAGATGGGTGTCTGACATATTGCTCTTGCTCACTCTGGGGGAAAGGGGCGGTCGTCACGCGGCGCCGATCAGGCGTCGAGAAACGCCTTGGCCTTCGGGATGAAGACGTCGTGATACTGGAAGATGCCGCCGTGGCCGGCGTCCGGGTAAAGCACCAGCTCGGCGTTTGGCAGGCGATGCGCCAGGGCGATGGAATTGCCGGTCGGGACCATCAGATCATGCTCGCCGTTCGCGATGAGCACGGGTTTATTGATCGACCCGAGATCCTGCGGAGCCTGCAGGCCCCAGGCTTTGATCGCTTTCAGCTGTCGCTGGAAGGCCGCCGTCGTGATCGGCTTGTCGCGGTCGCGGGCGCGCTCCCTCAGGCGTTGGAGAAAGGCCTTGGCGGCGCGCCGGCTGTTCGTGCTCGAGGTGAAGAACAGATAGTATTTCGGGTCCTTGAACGTCAGGATCGCCTTGGCGATCAGGGGCCAGGACACTGGCCCGACCTTCGCGATCCCGGCGCCTCCGGCCGGCCCCGTGCCGGTCAGGATGACCTTGCGGGCGAGGTCGGGCGCCTGGCGCAGCATATCCTGGACGACGAAGCCGCCGAGCGAAAAGCCCAGCAGATCGACGTGCTGGAGGCCCAGCGCCCGGACGACGCCGATGGCGTCGCTCGCCATGTCCGCCACGGTGAGCGGCGCTTCGCCGCCGGAGGCGCCGACGCCGCGGTAGTCGAGAGTGATGACGGGACGGTTCGCCGCCAGCCCATCGACGATGCGCGGATCGAAATTGTCGAGCGTTGCGCCCCAGTGATTCAGCATCACGAGCGGAACGCCGCCGTCGGTCCCGAGCCGCCGATAGGCGAAGGTGGTCCCGGCGGCCTCGACGGTCCTGTTGGGCGCCTCGCGCCAGGTGTTCGCGGCGCCGTTCGACGCGGTCGAGGTCTGAGCGATCATTGTCCGTCTTCCTTCACGGTGACGACGACCTTGCCCTTGGCCCGGCCCGATTCGATGTAGGCGAAAGCCTCGTTGAGGTCGGCGAACGGGAAGGTCCGGTCCAGGACAGGGCGGATGACGCCTGCCTCAATCAGGGCGGTGATCCGGGCCAGTTGTTCGCCGTCGGCGCGCATGAACAGGAACGAGTAGTCGATGCGCTGCGCCCTGGCCTTGCGCCGGATACTCCGGCTCAGGAGCCGCAGAACCAACCGCAGGACCCCGTTCAGGCCCTGGGCCTTGGCGAAGGCGGGGTCGGGCGGACCCGAGATCGAGATCAACTTGCCGCCCGGCTTCAGGACCGCGAGCGAGCGTTCCAGCGTCTCGGCGTCCAGACTGTTCAGCACCACGTCATAGCCGGACAGGACCTTGGCGAAGTCCTGGGTCTTGTAGTCGACGACGATATCGGCTCCCAGGCTCTTGACCAGGTCGATGTTCGCCCTGCTGGCCGTCGTCGCCACGGTCGCGCCCAGGTGCTTGGCCAACTGAATGGCGAAGGTGCCCACCCCGCCGGAACCGGCATGGATGAGGACCTTCTGCCCCTTGGTGAGTTGCGCCCGCTCGACGAGGACCTGCCAGGCGGTCAGGCCCACCAGAGGGATGGAAGCGGCCTCCTCCATGGTGGTGTTGGCCGGCTTGCGCGCGACATCGGCTTCGTCGACAGCGATGAACTCGGCGAACGTACCGATCCGGCCGTCGCGCGGCCGGGCGTAGACCTCGTCGCCGACCTGGAAGCGCCGCGCCCTGAGGCCGGTGCGAACGACCCTTCCGGCCACGTCGTGCCCCAGAACGAAGGGCGGGCGGTAGGGCAGGATCGGTTTGAACTCGCCGTCGCGGATCTTGGAGTCGAGAAGGTTGAGACCGGCCGCGTGCACTTCAATCAGCACATCGCCATCCCGCAAAGCAGGGTCGGGGCGATCGCCGAGGCGCAAGACGCCCTTCTTCGCGTAGCGGTCGAGGACGAAGGGCCTTCATGAGGAGTAGGTCTCCAGGGACCTGCCGTCGCCGGACCCGGCCGCAGGTTCGGGACGGCTCGCGGCCACGAGGGCCGGATAGTCGGTGTATCCCGCCGCGCCGCCGCCATAGAGCGTCGCGGGATTGAACTCGGCCAGGGGCGATCCGGCCTTGAGCCGCCCCACCAGATCGGGGTTGGCGATGAAGGGGCGGCCGAAGGCGAACAGGTCCGCCTCGCCGTCGGCCAAGCGCGCGGTGGCGAGGCCGACGTCGTAGCCGTTGTTGGCGAGATAGGCGTTCCTGAAGCGACGCCGCAGGGAGCCGAAGTCGAACGGCGCGACATCGCGGGGCCCGCCGGTCGCGCCCTCGACCACATGGATGTAGACGAGGCCGAGGTCGTTCAGCTGGTCGACGATGTAATCGAATTGCGGCTGGGGATCGGTGCTCGACACGCCGTTTGCGGGCGACACGGGCGAGAGACGGATGCCGGTGCGTTCGGCGCCGATCTCCGCGGCCACGGCGGCGGCGACCTCCAGCATGAGACGCGCGCGGTTCTCGATCGATCCGCCGTAGGCGTCGGTGCGCGTGTTGGCGCCGTCCTTGGCGAACTGGTCCAGAAGATAGCCGTTGGCGCCGTGGATCTCGACGCCGTCGAAACCGGCCGAGACAGCGTTGGCGGCCGCCCGTCGGAACGCCTCCACGACGCCAGGGAGTTCGCTGAGCTCCAGGGCGCGCGGCTCCGAGACATCGGCAAAGCCGTTGTTGACGAAGGTCTTGGTCTGCGCGCGGATCGCCGACGGCGCGACGGGCGCGGCCCCGTCTTTCTGAAGATCGACATGCGAGACCCGGCCGACATGCCACAGCTGCAGGAAGATGCGGCCGCCCTCGGCATGGACGGCGTCGGTGACCCTGCGCCAGCCGGCGACCTGCGCCTCGGAATAGATGCCGGGCGTGTCCTGGTAGCCTTGCCCTTGCTGCGAGATCTGCGTCGCTTCGGCGATGATCAGGCCGGCCGTCGCCCGCTGGCGGTAGTACTCCACCGCGAGGTCGCCGGGCACAAAGCCCGGCCCGGCGCGATTGCGCGTCAACGGCGCCATCACGATGCGGTTGGAGAGGGTCAGGGATCCGAGGGTGTTCGATTCGAAGAGGGATTTGCCGGTCATCATGCGTCCTTGCGTCTGAGGGGAGGGGCGACGGCCCGTCACGAGGCCGTGCGATAGCGGTCGGCGGCGCGGGTCTGCGCGAAACCGGGAAGCATGGCTTGGCGGGCGCTCTCGAAGGCGTCCCAGAGCGCCGCGTCGTGGAGCGGCGGGATGGTCACGGGCTCGCGGCGGTCGAAACCGGCCAAGGCGGCGTCGACCAGGTCTCCGACCTCCATCAGGGGCGGCAGGGTGGCGGGGTCGGCGCCGGCTCGCTCCCAGATCTCGGTGCGGGTTCCCGCGGGAAGCACGGCCTGGACATAGACGCCCTTAGGCCCGAGTTCGAAGGCGAGGGCTTGCGAGAGGTAGAGGACGAACGCCTTGGTCGCCCCGTAGACCGAAAGGCCGAACTCCGGCGCGAGCCCGACGACCGAGCCGATGTTGACGATCGCGCCGGTTCCGGCCTCGGCGAAGCGAGGGGCGACGGCGCCCGCCAGGTCCACGACGGCCGAGGTGTTCAGGGCGACGAGTTTCTGCACGTCCGAGCTGGACTGGTTGACGAAGCCTCCGCCGAGGCTGGCGCCGGCGTTGTTCACCAGCACGCCGATCTTGCTGTCGTCACGCAGGCGGGCCGCGACGGCGTCAAGGTCTTCAGGTCGGGTCAGGTCGGCTTGCAGGACGTCGATGGCGGCGCCCGTCTCGTCGCGCAGCCGCCCGGCAAGGATGTCCATGCGTCCCTTGTCGCGGGCCACGAGCACCAGGCGATGGCCGCGACGCGCGAACCGGTCGGCATAGGTCGCGCCGATGCCGCTGGAGGCTCCCGTGATCAGAACAGCAGGCAAGTCGGACATTTGCGCGATCTCCTCATATTCATGATAGTCATCATGATTGCGTTGATATATGATGGTCGTCATGTTTAAGTCAACGGGTCGCGTGGAGATTTTTGTTCGATGAAGGTCAGCCGGGAGCAGATGAGAGCCAATCGAGGCCGGATTCTCGACGCCGCCAGCGCCCTGTTCCGGGAGCGGGGGTTTGAGGCGGTGAGCGTGGCGGAGGTGATGAAGGCCGCCGGGCTGACCCACGGCGGCTTCTATGGGCATTTCGAGTCCAAGGACGATCTCATCGTCCACGCCATCGCGCACATCTTCGAGGGCGACGCTGAAGGGCGAGGCCCGAGCGGCCTGGAGGCTTTTGTCGACGCCTATCTGTCGCCGCTCCACCGCGACAGCATTGCCGAAGGCTGCCCAACGGCGGCGTTGATCGCCGATGTCCGGCGTCAGACCCCCGCGGCGCGCGCGGCCATGACCGAAGGGTTCCGATCGCAGGTCGATCGCATCGCCCTGGCCCTCTCCAGGACGAAATCCCCGGACGCCCGTCGTGAGGCCATCGGCATCTGGGCCTCCCTGGTGGGCGCGATCGTCCTGTCGCGCACGATCGAGGACCCGGCGCTCTCGGCCGAGGTCCTTGAGGACACGCGCGCCTGGATCGGCGATCGGGCGGCGTGCTTTACGGATATTACGGACCAGTCGCCCGCGTCGGTTTGAGAGTTTGCCGCGCCTTCGGGGCGGCGAGCCTTCAGCAAGCCAACTGCGCCGCCAGGTCGATCAGGTTGTCGGCCGACCAGTCCCAGTCCTGCGCGGCGTCCGCATCCTGGGCGCGGCGGCCGCCGTATTCATCGGGCCGGGAGATGTAGGCCGTCCGCAGACCACACGCCTGGGCGGCGGCGAGGTCGCTGTGGTGGGCGGCGACCAGACAGAGTTGGTTCGGTTCGAGTCCGAGGATTTCGGCCGTGCCCAGATAGGCGCGCGGATCGGGCTTGTAGGCGCGTGTGACTTCCGCCCCGAGCAGGGCGTCCCAAGGCAGGCCAGCGCGACGCGCCATCTCCAGCATCAACGCGATATTGCCGTTGGACAGGGTGACGATCGGCAAGGCGGCCTTGAGCCTGGTCAGGCCCTCGACCGAGTCCGGCCAGGGGTCGAGCCGACGCCAGGCATGGTTCCAGTCCGCGAGCAGCGCCTCCTCAAGGGTCTCGGGATCGACGTCTTCGGCGCGCAGGGCGTCTTCCAGCATCTCGCGGTGCAGCGCGTCGAGCGTGACATAGCCCCGGCCCGACGTCCGATAGGCGGCCATGACGTCGATGTAGCGGAACCGCCAGGCGTCGGCGAAGGCGGCCGGGTCGATATCGCCGCGACCGATCCGCTGGAGGAACACGGCGGATTCCCGCGCGATGCTGGTCCGCCAATCGACGACGGTGCCGAAGACGTCGAAGGCCAGCGCCTTGGGCATGGAGGTGGGCGATTGCGACACGGCGTGACTCCCGCTGGTAAAGGGTTGAGATGTCGCCCCGGCCGAGGATGCGTGCGCCGACCCGGCGAGGCTCGCCATGCCGCCGGTCGCGAGGCCCGAGAGCATGAGGCCGCGCCGGTTCACGCCAGTCGCTCCGCGCCGGCGGCGCGCACGTCGGCGATCGTCGGATAGCCGTTGACCGCCATCAGCAGGTCCGCCTCGGCGAGGATGGATCGCAGCACATGGGCCGCGCCCTCGGCCCCGCCCAGGGCCAGGCCGTAGAGATAGGGGCGGCCCACGCCGACCGCCCGGGCTCCGAGGGCGAGCGCCTTGACGACGTCGCTGCCGGACCGGACGCCGGAATCGAAAAGCACGGGCGTGTCGCCGGACGCCGCCACGACGCCGGGCAGATGGTCGATCGCCGCCACGCCGCCGTTGGCCTGTCGTCCGCCGTGGTTGGAGCAGTAGATTCCGTCCGCGCCCGCATCGATGGCGCGCCGCGCGTCGTCGGGATGGCAGATGCCCTTGAGCACCAGCGGCAGTGTGGTGAGGGAGCGAAGCCAGGCCATGTCGTCCCAGGTCAGAACCTTGCCGAACGCCGCCATCCATTGGCGAACGGCGGCCGGGAGATCCTCTTCGGGCGGCCTTTCGAGCCTCTGGAGGAAGACCGGGTCGCTGAAGTAGTTGCTCAGCACATGGCCGCGCAGCTGCGGAAAATTGCCGCTGTTCAGGTCGCGCGGACGCCAGCCCGTCAGCCAGGTGTCGAGCGTCACGACGATGGCCTTATAGCCCGCGGCCTCGGCGCGGCGGACCAGGCTCTCGGCCAGATCCTTGTCCTTTGGCGTATAGAGCTGGAAGAAGCCGGGCGTGTCGCCCAGTTCTCCGGCCACGGCTTCCAGCGGGTCGTTCGTCAGGGTCGAGACGGTCAGCGGAACGCCCGTTTCAGCCGCGGCGCGCGCGGCCGCCAGGTCACCGTGGCCGTCCTGGGTCGCCAAGCCCGTCACGCCGATGGGGGCCATGAAGAGCGGGTGGGGCAGGGTGAGGCCGAACAACTCGACCGACAGGTCTCGCACCGAGGTATCGACCATCATGCGCGGCGTCATGCCCCACCGATGAAAGCCCTCGGCGTTGTTGCGCTGGGTGAATTCGTCGCCGCATCCGCCCTGGACATAGTTCAGCACGGACGCCGGCAATGCGGCGGCGGCCCGCTGCTCCAGCGTCGCGAAATCAACCGGAACCTTGGGCAGGACCCCGTTCAGGCCCGCGAGATAGAGATCGTTCTGATAGTCGCCGTAATGCGCCAAGGCCTTGGTCTCCCGTCGTGAGAAAATGCGAGACGCGACAGGGCCGTCCCGTCGCGCGGCGCCTCAGTGGCGGAAGCCCGGATCGATGCGATCCAGCTTTCGCAGCAGGGCGGGCCAGGCGAGCGCGTCGGACACCATGGTCATCACATCGCCGCTCGATTGCGTCTCGACCTTCTCGGCGACGCCCTGGTTCGGCGTGTTGAGATTATCGCGTCCGGCGTTCAGCATCAGCACCTGGGCCTCGCAGGCCCGTTCCAGGAAATACATCCGCATGAAGGCCTTGGCCACGGTGGAGCCGACCGTCAGGGTGCCGTGGTTACGCAGGATCATGGTGTTGCGATCGCCGAGATCGGCGACCAGCCGCTCCCGCTCGTCCAGCTCCGTCGCGATGCCCTCGAAGTCGTGATAGGCGACATCGTGCCCGGCGATCATGGCCGTCTGGGTGTGGGGCAACAGGCCCTCGGCCATCGCCGACACCGCCTGTCCGTGCGGCGTATGCAGATGCAGCACCGCAGTCGCGTCCTCGCGGGCGGCGTGGATAGCCGAATGGATCACGAAGCCGGCGCGGTTCACCGGCGCGGGAGTGTCCGTCACCTTGTCGCCGTTCACATCGATCTTCACCAGGGACGAGGCGGTGATCTCCTCGAACATATGGGTGTAGGGGTTGATCAGGAAATGATGCTCGGGCCCCGGCACGCGCGCCGACAGATGGGTGAAGATGAGGTCGTCCCAGCCGTAGAGCGCCACCAACCGATAGGCCGCCGCCAGGTCGACGCGCAGCGCCCATTCTTCAGGCGACACGGTGTCGCGCACCGATACGGCCCTCAATGCCGTCGTCATGGTCGATCCTCCGATGGTGTTCTTGTTGAGCGGAGGATGACACGAGACGTCGAACAAGAATGTCGCGAACTTGACAATGTCGTCTCTGTCGCGCGCCCTGAGGCATGGACGCCGCCGACATAGCCTTGCTGGAGACCGACGCGTGGTTCGGCGGGATTCCGCCAGACAGGCGCGCCCTCCTGCTCGATCACGCCCAAGCCCGCGTCGTTCCGGCGGGCGGTCGAATCTATGGCTTTGGAGATGAACCGAACGGCCTGTGGGCGGTGCTGGAGGGACAGGTGCGATTGAAGGCCTATCCGGCGCCCGGCGTGGAGTTCGTGGCGCTGATCCTCGGCGCCGGCGCCTGGTTCGGGGAGGTTTCGACCCTGGACGGCGGTCCGCGCCCCCATGACGCCACGGCGTCGGCTCCCACGCGGACGCTGCATCTGCCGATGGCGGTGTTCCATCGCCTCGCCGGGACCACCCCGGCCCTCTATCTGGACCTGGGGCGGCTGGTCTGCCGCCACCAGAGGGTGGCGCTGGATTTCATCGCCGAGACGGTCGCCCTTCCGTTCGAGGTGCGTCTGGCCAAGCTGCTGGAGGGGCGGACGCAAGACACGGGCGGGGTCCTGACCCTTCGCCAGGAAGATATCGCGGTCATGCTGAGCGTGTCGCGCCAGACCCTGAACCAGGCGCTCCGCCGAATGGCGCGTGCCGGAATCATCCGGCAGGCCTATGGCCGCATCGAGGTGCTTCACCGGGACAGGCTGCACGCGATGGCGTCCGCGGCCGATCGCTGACGACGTGCGCCGCTCAGCCCTCCCGCCGTTCCAGTGGGAAGACCAGCAGGGTGGAGGTGGCGCTGGCGCAGAGACGGTCTTGCGCATCGAACAGCCTCGCTTCGGCGAAGGCCACGCGCCGGCCCATCGTCACCACCGTACCCTCGCAACGGACAGGACCGCTCGCATCGCTGAGCGCGCGGTGGAACGCGACCTTGAGCTCCAGGGTCGTATAGCCCTGACCGGCGTCCAGGCTGGAATGGACCGCGCAGCCGCAGGCGCTGTCCAGGAGGGTCGCGGCATAGCCGCCGTGCACTGTGCCGATGGGATTGTAGACGGCCCGCGTTGGGCGCCCTTCGAACACGACGCGTCCGCGTTCCAGCTCGACGAGATCGAAGTCCAGGGTCTGACCGATCGGAGCCTGTGCCTTGCCGGTCACCATGGCCTGGAGCTGGGCGAGGCCGTCGAGGCTTGCATCGCGGGTTTCGGGCTTGCTCACGAATACTTCCTTGTCGTCAGGTCGGAAATCACCACCGGGGCGAACGTCGCGATCGCCAGCAGTGTGCCGATCACGACCACCACGGTGAAGGCGGAAATGGCGTCGAGGGGAAGCACGCCGATCAGGGCGGTCCCGACGGCCGCGCAGGCCATCTGGAGGAATCCCAACAGGGCCGACGCCATTCCCGCATGGGCGCCGAACGGTTCGAGCGTGATGGCCGTGCCGATGGGATTGATCATCCCCATGCCCAGCAGAAACACCGTCACCGCCGACATGAACGGGATGGGCGACGCCGCACCGACGCTGACGGCCAGCCCGACTCCGCCCGCTGCGGCGATGCCGAGGCCGGCCATGCCGACCCGCGGGGCGCCCCACCGCCGCGCCAGCCTGGGACCCGCCAGCCCGCTGGCGAACACCACGAGCACGGTGGCTGCAAAAAAGAGGCTGAGACCCGTGCCGCTGAGGTCCATCACGCCCATCAGTATGGCGGGGGCGGTGGCGAAGAAGGTGTAGAGGCAGCCGATCATCAGGCTGACGGTGAGGGCGGGCGCGATGAAGCGCTGATCGAGCATCAGATCACGGTAGGTCCTGGCGATGATCTTGGGCCGGGCCGGCGTGCGGCGCTCCGGCGGCAGGGTTTCGCCGGCGCTGTTGCGGTAATGGAGGGCGAGCGCAAGCGCCGCCGCGATGACCAGCACGAAGGTCGCCCGCCAGCCGAACCACAGCGTCGTGGCGGCGCCGAGCAGGGGCGAGAAGCCCGGCGCCGCGGCCATGGCGATCATCACCAGGGCCAGCGCCCGGGTCAGGGCGGGGCCGTGATAAAGGTCGCGCGCGATCGCCCGCGCCAGCACGGCCGTGGCGCAAGCACCGAGAGCCTGGATCACGCGCCCCGCGATCAGCACGGGCAAGGAGGGGGCGAACACGCAGACAAGGCTGCCGACGACGAAGATCGCCAGCCCGATCATCACCGGTTTCGACCGTCCCACGGCGTCCGTCAGGGGACCGACGATCAACTGCCCCAGGGCGAAGGCGATGAAGAAAGCGCTCAGGGTCCAGGCCAGATCGCGCGAGGAGACGCCCAGGTCCGCCGCCATCTCGGGGAAGGCGGGCAGCATGATGTTGGTCGCAAGCGCCCCCAGGGCGGCCAGGCCCGCGAGCAGCGACAGGCGGCCTGGGCTCAATCGATCATCGACCCGGCGTGTCGGATCAGTCTCAACCATGCTGGGCGCCGTCCGAGGTCAGCAGCGCCTCGACCTCGGCCAGGCGATCCTTACCGAAATAGATGTCGTTCCCGACCAGGAATGTCGGCAGCCCGAACACGCTTTGTGAATGCGCAGCCTGGGTGTTCTCGGCCAACCGGTCCTTGATGTCCTGGCGTATGGCCAAGGCGAACAGTTCCTCGGCCGGAAGGTCGGTCTCGCCCATCGCCCGCGCGAGTTCTGCCGGATCGTCCAGCTTGCGGGGATCCTCCCACATGAAGTGAAAGATCGCCTCGATATAGCGATCGGATACGCCCAGCGTCTCGGCCGCCACGGCGCCGCGCATCAGCATCAGGGTGTTGACCGGAAAATGCGGATTCTGCCGGAATGCCGGCAGGCCGTGGCGTGCGACGAACCGCTCGATCTCGCGTTGCTCGTAGGCCAGCCTCAGCGGGACAGACGCGTAGGTCTCCACCGGAGACCGGTTGCCGCTCAGCTTGAACAGGCCGCCAAGAAGCACCGGGACATACTGGAACCTGACGCCGGCCCTCTGTTCCACGGCGGGCAGGACGCGGTGTGCGAGATAGGCGTTGGGGCTGCCGAAGTCATAATAGAAGACGGGCTGCCGGCCGGGCTGGGTCACCACGTCTCTCCGTAGGGCCGCAGGTCCAGTTCGTGGGTCCAGGCGTCACGCGGCTGGCGGTGCAGTTGCCAGTAGGTCTCCGCGATCGAGGCGGGGTCCATCAGGGTGTCGGGCGCCAGGTTCGCGGCGGCGTCGGCGCCCTCCCGCTCTGCGATCATGCCGCGAACCCATGCGGTATCGACGCCGGCGTCGATGATGAGATGGGCGACGTGGATGTTCTTGGGCCCAAGCTCGCGCGCCATGGACTGGGCCGTGGCTCTCAGTCCGGCCTTGGCGGCCGCGAAGGCGGCGTAGCCCGCGCCGCCGCGGACTGAGGCGGTGGCGCCGGTGAAGAAGATCGAGCCGCGACCGTGCTCCAGCATCCGCCGGGCCGCCTCGCGCCCCGCCAGGAACCCGGCGTAGCAGGCCATCTCCCAGACCTTGCGATAGACCCGCTCGCTGGTCTCCAGAAGCGGATACCGGACATTGGCGCCGACATTGAAGATGCAGACTTCGAGCGGGGCGTCGGCGTCCACGGCCTCGAAGAAGGCCACCACCTCCTCTTCGCGTCGCGCGTCGAGGGAGTGGGGCGTGAACCGACCGCCGACCGCCGCGATCTCGACCGCGAGGACGTCGAGCTTGTCGCCTTGACGCCGACCGCCGTGGACCGAATAGCCTTCGGCGGCGAACCGACGGGCGATCGCCGCGCCGATGAAATCGCCGGCTCCCACAATGGCGACGCTGGATCGCTTTGGCATCATCCCGGCCCTCAGTCTCTATGAGACTGGTAAGTCTTGAATGAGGACTGAGTCAACGCTATCGACGAACGCATGAAGTTCGCCAAGCTCTCGTCCTCGTCGTGCGCCATGGAGCGAGCGCTCGCCGCGGTGGGAGACCGATGGGCCTTGCTGATCCTGCGGGACGCCTTTCTGGGCGTGAGACGCTTCGAGGACTTTCAACGGCGTCTGGGGACGGCGCGCAACGTTCTCGCGGAACGGCTGGCGAGCATGGTGGAACACGGCGTGTTGGTCAGGACCGCCTATCAGAACCGGCCGCTCCGGCATGAGTACCGGCTGACCTCGAAGGGGCACGGGCTCTATCCCGTCATCCTGTCGCTGGCGGACTGGAGTGATGTCCATTTTGCGGACAAGGATGCGCCGTCGGTGATCTATCGCCATAAGGGTTGCGGCCACGATATTCGACCTGCTCTGGTATGCCCGGACTGCGGTGATGTCCTGCATACAGACGCCGTCGAAGTGCGGATCGCCGATGCGCCAATGCAGATCGAGCCCTTTGCAACCGATCTGCCGCAGTCTGAGCGATAACGCGCCGCATGCGCCCGCCGATCGACTTGGTCATGCGCCAATGTTCGCCGACCATCAGATGGCGGCGCCCCACGGATGAGGTCGAGGCCTTGCCCAGAGGCACGGTCATCGAGACGGCCGTGCTTGTTGGAATCTGGGAAAGAACCTAAGGCTTCCAGCTGCGCGCCTTCAGTAAGAAGGGTCGTCAATGACGCCCTAGGAAGTCGAAGTTAACGGCGACCGATACATTGTCATTGCGTGCGCCGAATCCTGCAATAGGCATCGAAAGATGTCGACATCACGCAAATTTTACTGCTTAGAATTTCACCAATGTTTTCAGCATCTCGAGATTTGTTCGGCTTGCTGATCGGTTTGGCTGGCGCTCGACGAAAAAAGGCCATAACATTCAATGCTCTGGGCTGGTTTGTGCAATCGAGTGGGAGGGAGGGGTGGCGGGCATGCGGGCGCGGCCTCTGGCGAGGGGATTTCGTAGATGGCAAGGGGACTTTAGCTGTCGGACTAAAACGATGCGATCCCGCAACTTTACGGTGGTAGGTCCGGATCGTGCGAGGCGCTCGCCCAACGGCAAGAAGGTTGCAATTCGGGGGAAGCTGTCTGAGCGCCCCGATCACCTGATTCACTCCCATCTCCCGATGAGCTGACGGTCGGGAGGCGCGAAATATTCGGCCGCCGCGAAGGTCGGGCATAGATCAATCACCATTGCAATCCGTCTCATTATTGAACTAATATAGCTCTGGTCCCCAGGCGATGGCAAGCGACCTCAGGCACACTTGAAGGAGTTCGTCTTGGCGAGCGACGCAAAGCTTTTCGATCTGGCCGGCAAGACGGCGCTCGTCACCGGCGGGTCGCGCGGTCTCGGCCTGCAGATCGCCGAGGCCCTGGGCGCTCACGGGGCCCGCCTGATCATCTCGTCCCGAAAGGCGGCGGATCTCGAGCAGGCGCGGGATCATCTGCGCCGGCGTGGCGCCGAGGTGGACTTCATCGTCGCCGACAACGCGGTCGACGGGGACGTCGAGCGCTTGGCGGCCGATGCCGTCGGCAGCCACGGACGGGTGGACATCCTGGTCAACAACGCCGGCGCGACCTGGTTTTCGCCGACGGAAGATCAGTCGCTCGCCGCGTGGGACAAGCTCATGACCCTGAACGTGCGGTCGCTCTTCCTGCTGAGCCAGCAGATCGGGCGGCTCTCGATGATTCCGAACCGCTACGGCCGGATCCTCAACGTGGCGTCCGTCGCCGGCCTGCAAGGGTCGGCGGGAATGATCGCCTACAACACGAGCAAAGGCGCCGTGGTGAACTTCACGCGCGGGCTCGCGGCCGACTGGGGCAAGCACGGCATCACCGTCAATGCGCTCGCGCCCGGGATGTTCGAGACCAGGATGACCCAGGGGACCTTTGAGCGTGTCGGCCGAGAGAAGTTTGCAAACGTCGCGCCGCTCCGCCGGATCGGCGACGATCAGGACCTCAAGGGCGCCGCGCTGTTGTTCGTCAGCGACGCGGGAAAGCACATCACCGGACAGATTCTCGCAATCGACGGCGGCGCCACGTCGGCATCGGCCGACGTCATCTCGGCCGAGTGACCGGCGGGTTCGATCACAGCGCGATCAGAGAGGACGCATCATGGATTTCGTGACCGTTCAGAACGGCGACATCGCCTTGAATGTGGCGGTCAAGGGCGAAGGCCCCCTGATCCTCTGCGTCCATGGCTGGCCAGAGCTCTGGTTCTCCTGGCGCAGCCAGATCGAACACTTCTCGGCGAAGGGGTTCAAGGTCGCGGCCATGGATGTCCGCGGCTATGGCGGCAGCTCAAAGCCGAGGGAGATCGCGGCCTACGCCATGCGCAACCTGGCCGGCGACGTCGCTGCGGTGATCGACGCGCTTGGGGGCGGGCGGGCCATCCTGTTCGGCCACGACTGGGGGGCGCCGATCGTGTGGAACACCGCCCTCCTGCATGCGCCAAAGATCGCCGCCGTCGCCGGCCTCAGCGTGCCCTACATTCCGCGCGGGCCCGTGCCGGCGCTCAAGGTTCTGGAACAGGCCCATGCAGGCCGCTTCTTCTACCAGCTCTACTTCCAGGCCGAGGGCGTCGCGGAGGCCGAACTGGAAGCAGACGTCGCCAGCGCGCTGCGGAAGACCTACTTCGCGGCCTCGGGTGACGCGTCGCTCGATGCCTGGCTCGCCGACAAGCCGTCGACGGCTGGATTCCTGGACGGCCTGGTCGATCCCAATCCGGCCCCGTCCTGGATGAAGGACAGCGAGCTGGCCGTCTACGTTGAAGCGTTTCGCAGGGGCGGCTTCCGCGGGCCGCTGAACCGCTATCGCGCCCAGATGATCGATTTCGACGACCTGGCGGCCTACGAGGGCACACCGATCGCCCAGCCCTCGACCTTCATTGGCGGCGAACGCGACCCCGTCCGCCACTTTATCCCGGGCTTGGACCTCTACGCCCTGGCGGGCGCGGCCTGTGCTGATTTCCGGGGCTCGGTCCTGATCCCGGGTGTCGGGCACTGGCTCCAGCAGGAAGCGCCCGATCAGACCAACCGGGCGCTCTCTGATTTCATCGACAAGCTCTAGGTGCCCATACCCATCGGAAGGAACACGAGATGACGCAAAAGCAGGACAAGGATGCGCCCACCGCCGTTCTCATCGGGGTGACCGGAGGACTTGGTCACGCGCTGGCCAGGCTTATGACAGCCGAGGGCTACCGGTTGGTGCTCGCGGCCCGGAGCGAGAATGACGCCGCTACGCTGACCGGCCGCAACGACGGTTCGGCGATTTACCAGCGCGCGGATGTCACAGATCCGGCGAGCATGGAGAAGCTGACGGCAGTGGCCTTCGAGCACCTCGGCCGGGTCGATGCGGTGGTTAACCTTGCGGGCATCTCGCCGCGCAAAGCCATTGAGGAATACACTTTGGCCGACATCGACGATCTGTTCGCGATCAACGTGAAGGGGCCCATGTTCGTGACCCGGGCCTTCCTGCCCGAATTGCGCAAGCAAGCGGGTAACGCAGTGGTTGTCCACGTCGGCGGCGCCATGGACGGCCGGGTGGCGCTGCCGTTTATGAGTTCCTATGCAGCGAGCCGCGGCGCGCTGGCGAGCTACGTGCAAAGCGCCAACCGCGAGCTTGCCGGGACCAACGTAATGCTTTCCTTCTTCGGGCCTGTTCCCTCCAACACCGAGGCCGAGTCGCCTTTCTTCGACATGTGGAGCAAGCTGGGCGTCGACCTCTGCGAACCCGACCAGGTCGCGCGCGAAATCCTCGCCACCATCCGCAAACGTCGTCAAGTCCACGTCATGGGCGGCGGGACACTCAAAATGCTTACGCTTGCGAACGCCATATCGCCGTCCATTGCCGACGCGATGGGTCTGCGAAAATTTGGCAAGCTCATGCAGCAATATCGCCCACGCTGATCTGGGCGCGCCCCGCCTGCTGCCAAGGGCAGGCGGGGGGCTCCCGCTCCTGAGCCGGCTTTCGAGCTTCGCTGTGTACAATATGGCTTGCAGAATGGGGTGCGCGTGCGCAAGCCGAGACTGTTTCTTGCCGACAAAGGCTATGACGGCGATTTCCCGCGCGAAGAACTCCTGATCCACGGGATTAGGCCGTTCATTCCACTGAAGACCAACCGGAACTCGCCCGCCTGCAATCTCCGAGCTTACAAGGATCGAAAACCGCATCGAGCGGATGTTCAACCGCCTCAAGCGGTTCCGTCGCGTTGCGACCCGGTACGACAGGACCCGAAAATCATGCTCGGCATTCGTCGCCCTAGCCGCAGCCAAGATATGACCTCCATACCTTGTCAACGGGACCCAGCTCGCCGGGCGCGAGGCCCTCGGGCCTAGGTCCTGGCCGGCGCGACAAGGAACTTCTGCCCCGTCGCCGTCCGCGAGATTGATCGCAAGGTCTCCGGCGCCAGCAGGTCGGCGAGGGAAATCGTCTGGGTGTAATGACTGGCGAATGTGGTCTTCACCTCCGCCGCCACCCGGGCGCGCAGTTCGGCGGCGCGGCCCGGCCCGATCTTCTGCAGGAACGGCGTCAGCAGCCATCCGCCAACGCCCCAGGCCATGCCGAACCCCCGCGTGAGTTCGGTAGGGGCCGAGTCGAGACCGCCATAGATGTAGACCTGCTTATGTTCGGAAGAGCCGTAGCCACTGTAGCTGCTCATTCGCCGGCTGGCCGCCGTCTCCATCGCCGTGAGGATCTGGCTGGCGATCCGGCCGCCGCCGACGGCGTCGAACGCCAGGGTCGCCTTGGTCTCGGACACGGCGTCTGTCAGGCGCTCCATGAAGTCGTCGGCGGAGGAATCGCAGACGTGGCGTGCGCCGATCTCCTTCAGCAATCCCGCCTGCGTGGCGTTCCGCACGATATTGACCAGGGGCACGCCGTCCTTCTGGCAGACCTTGTTGAGCATCTGCCCAAGGTTCGACGCGGCGGCGGTGTGGACGAGCGCGGCGTGACCTTCCAGACGCAGGGTCTCGACCATCCCAAGCGCGGTGAGCGGGTTGACGAAGCACGAGGCGCCCTCCGCCGGCGTGACGTCGTCGGGCAGCACCAGACAGTCCTTCGCCCTGACGGTGCGGAACTGGCCGTACATGCCGCCGCCCAGTACGGCGACCGTCTTGCCGAGCAGGGACTCAGCGCCATCCCCCGCCGTCACCACCACGCCGGCGCCTTCGTTGCCCACCACCATGGGCGTGTCGATCCGCGCCGACATCGCGCGAAGCCCGGCCGCGGGCACTTCAAACGTCGTCTTGCGGGTTGAACCCTCGCCGACAGTCTTCGCCGTCGACAGGTCGGCCCAGCCGAGAAGAAGGCCGAGATCGGACGGATTGACCGGGGCGGCCTCGATCCGAACGACCACCTGGCCCGGTCCCGGCGACCCGACGGGGATGGCGTCCAAGGTCAGCTCCAGTTGGCCGGAGTTGGTCAGCAGGGAGCGAAGTTGAAAGCTGGAGTCACCTTGCTCGGCGTCGTGGGCAGACAGCGTGTTCATGGAGCGGATTCCTTTAGGTGGAGGCGTCGGGATGTCACCGATGTCGCCCTGCGCGACGGGGTCGCCGTCCTCGCCGCGCAGTCTGGCCCATCGTCGGATGTCAAAAGCAGTCGGCGATCACTTGGAATCGGAAGGCAGATTTCCGACGTTCTTGCCCAGATTCAGCTCGAATTCGCCGGGCCGTCCCAGTCCACGCTCGATCAGGATGGGAATGCGCTTCTTTGCGCCCTCCCAACCGAACGTCTGGAAGAAGGTGTCCTGCACGGCCTTCAACTGTACCGGATCGGCCAGTTGGGTTCGATTGAGAGCCGCCTTGGCGGTGCTCAAGGCCTGTTTGTCGAACGACAGGATGCGCCGGACGTAATTCGCGACGAAGGCGTCAAGCTCGGCGTCGGGTATCGCCCGATTGATCCAGCCGTACCGTTCGGCGGTGTCGGCGTCGTAGTCATCCGCTCCAAGGATGATCTCAAGCGCTCTTGCCCGGCCGACCAGCAGGGGCAGCCTGTCGAGGGCGCCACCGCCAGGGATCAATCCGACGCCGACCTCGGGCTGACCGAAGATCGCCTTTTCGCGGCTGGCGAAGCGAATGTCGCTGGCCATGACGAATTCACTTCCGCCACCGCGCACGCGGCCCCGCACAACGGCGATGCTCAGTACACTGCTCTTCGAAAGACGGTCCGCCGCCTCGATCCACCGCGGCACGCCGAACCGGCTGCGTGGCGCGGCGGTGCTGTAGTGGGCGATGAAGAAGTCCGGATTGGCGCTCTCGAAGGTGACGACCTTGAGCGACTTGTCGGCTTCGATTTCACCCACCAGGTCATAGAACTCATCGTACATGGCGTCGGTAATGGCATTGATGGGCGGGTTGTTCAGCGTGACCCGCCAGTAGCCGGGCACGGATTTGTCGACGGCTATGGCTTTCGGTTGCTCAGCGGTCCTTGTGGTCCCCTGAGCGTACGAGGGAGACGTGGAAAGGGCGGTTACCGCCAGCACGGCGGCGAAAACGACCTTGATTGCGTTTGTCAGGCTCATGTTTGACCCCTGGATTGGCTGCTAGCTACGAGCAATATCGCTCTGATAGTTCAATAATGAGACTAGTTGGCTGATCATGCCTTTTCAGGCCGTGGCGGCTATTCAAGCGATCCAACAATCGATGCTCTCTGAGAGAGCTCGATCCAGTTTCCGTCCGGATCGAGGATCATTGAAATACGTGCGGTCTTTCCGAGTGTGACCGGCGCCAAGCCCTCGCGACCGCCGACGGCGAGAACCTTGGCGTGAGCTTCGTCGACGTTGAAAACCTGAAAGGTGACGTAGCGCCAGCCAAGCCCATGCAGGGGGCTGTCCACGGGTGCATCCGACTGTTCTTCGAGAATGAGGCGCGTCTCTCCGGCACGGAAAGCAGCGCCGTCGAATGCGGGCTGTTCTTCCAGCCTCAGGACGTTCTTATAAAACGCGCGGTGCGCATCCAGATTGCGCACGGTCAGGCGAATGCCGATCTGATCCACGCCTTCGTGGCCGCGGGGGACCAGGGTGACACGGTTTCCGTCGGGATCGGTCAACCGCCGTGGGTGGGCGAGATCTGGACGTGCAATCAGGAGTTCGCGATATCCGCTGGGGGCCGTTTGCGGAAGCGTCTCCACAAAGTGATTGATCTTGATAACCGACCCTGAGGCGTCATGCCTATGCTGCGTCTGTCCGCGGCGGATTGGTAAAACATGATCCAGCGGGAGACCAATGTCCGTCTGCCAAAAGCTTAGCAGCGGATCGATGTTGTTGGTGCACAGACCAACATCGATTTGTGCTTTTGCGAGTTTCATCTTGAGCGTCAGGGGACGATGACGAGCTTGCCGCGGGTGCGACCGGTCGCCAGGGCGTCATAGGCGGCGGCGAGGTCGGCCAGGCCGTAGACCTGTGAGACGGTCGCCTTGATCGCGCCGCTGTCGATGATGGCGCCGATCTGCGCCAGCTGTGCGCCGTCCGGCCGCGTCAACGGGCCGTGGAACTCGCCGCCCCTGGCCCTGGCCTGCTCGATAAAGGGCTGCACGCCCGCCGCGGCCCCGGCGGCCACGGCGTCGGGGAAGCCGATCTCACGATAGGCTTGGGCGTCGGCCACGCGGACGATCCCGACGTAGCGGCCGCCCGGCTTCAGGCTCTGGATCCCGCGCTCGACCAACGGACCGCAGACTCCGTCGTAGACCACGTCGAAGGGGCCGGCGTCTTCGAATTGCTCGGTTGCGTAGTCGATGGTGCGATCGGCGCCGAGCTCGGCCATCCAGCCCTGGTTGACGGCGCTCGCGGTCGCGGTGACCTCGGCCCCCAGATGCTTGGCCAGTTGGATCGCGAACGAGCCGACGCCGCCCGCGCCGGCCTGGATCAGGACGTGCTCGCCGGCCTTGAGGCGCGCCCGTTCGAGGAAGGCCTGCCAGGTCGTTAGCGCAACGGTGGGGAGACTGGCCGCCTCGGTATGGCTCAAGGATCGCGGCTTGGGGGCCAGCAGCCCAACAGGAACGGCGGCCAACTCGGCATAGGCGCCCAGTGGCTTCGGCAGCCGGGCATAGACCTCATCGCCAACCTTGAACGGCGCGCCGTCTGGCGTGACGCGGACAACGCCGGAGATGTCGAACCCCATGACCTGCGGGAAGCTGAAAGGGAAGGCCGCCTGGAACGCGCCCTGCCGCATGTAGACCTCGACCGGGTTGATCCCCGCCGCGCGGACCTCGATCAGCGCCTCGCCGGCTCCGGCGACCGCATCGGGGACCTCGCCGTGAGTGACCACTGAGTTGTCGCCGTAGCCTGTGATGAATGCCGCTCGCATGGGATTGTCCTCAAAAGTCTCATTATTGAACTTATGTAGGCGCGGCGCTGAGGCCGGGCAATCGGCATTCTGCTGCGGGCGGGGCCAGAAAACCTGGGGGCGGCGATCAGCGCGCGGGCGGGCGCCGCAACTCCAGATGCTCGCGGCCGATCAGGCGGCCTTTCTCCGAACGCGCTTCCAGCTTGGCGATCTTCGAGCCGTCGACCTTGTCATACATGTCGGCCGGATGGGGCTTGGGAGCGAACAGCCAGCGGTCGCCCCATTGGCGGAGCGCGATGATGGTCGCGAAGAGGTCCTCGCCCATTTCGGTCAGAACGTACTCGTGCCGCCGGGCTTCCTCGGCGATGGGCCGGCGTTCGAGAATGCCGCAGGCGACGAGTTTCTTCAGTCGCGCGGTCAGCAGGTTGCGCGAGATCTCCAGTTCCTTCTGGAAATCGTCGAACCGGGTCGTGCCCCCAAAGGCCTGGCGCAGGATCATCAGACTGCCCCAGTCGCCAAGGACATCAACGGAGCGGGCCATGGGGCACTCTGCCGAGGCCCAACTTTTCCGCTGCATAGATTGATCTCCCTCGCCGGTGTCGCCTCGTCAGGTGGGAAAACCCATCGCGATTGCCTAGAGGTTTGCCACAAACTCCTGCCGCCGTCCCTCTACAGAAGGGGTGCCCGCGAAGCGATCCGAATGCGAGGCTGTCTGGTCTGTCAGCGCGGGATCGGAAGCGGGCGATCACTTAGCGCTAATCAGGACTTCGGACTGTAGGGCGAGCGTCGTGTTTGCGCGCCGGCCTCGACGTTTCCTCCTTGCGCTTTGCGGCATTTGCCAAGGTGGGGTCCCTGTTTCGGCTTTGGCAGATCACGCTTTGAAAAAGGCGTAAGCAACGCGCCCATATGCCAAAAAGACATTGCGTGATAATTAGCCCTCGTTAGCCCACGCGGATGATTCATCCAGCAAGCTGGGGGCAATGTTGTCAAGACATCTCGAAAGGTGTCACGATCACGCAGTTTTTACATTGATCTATTTCATGAGCGTTTTCAAAATACTAGAATTTCGTCGGCTTGCTGATCGGCATAGCTGAGTGCGCATACGAAAAAGGCGCTTAAAAACAAGCGCTTAAGAGATTCTGAGTAATCGAGTGGGAATGAGGGGCGGGCATACGTGTGCGGCCTCTGGCGAGGGGGTTTCGTCGATGACAGAGGGACTTTAACGGCCGGGTTGGGACAGGGCGATCCTGTAGCCCTACGGTGGTAGAGGGTGGCGGAGTGGCCCGACCTTTGGTGCGTTCCTGAGATCGACTTCTGACTCGTCAGAGAACTTGGAAGGCGGCCGCCTTCCGCAGCCCTACCGCCGCAGGATCCGCGCGCCCGGCGCCTTTCATGGAAGTCGCCGAGGCCCGATCAGACCCCGGCGCGGGTTGGACGACCGGGGCCTAGATGCGGCGCGACGGGAAGGAGGCCGCGCCGTCCCGACGATGCTACTGCCAGCGCAGACTTAGCTTGACGCCGTAGGTGATCGGCTTGGCGGCGTAGCGGACGATGACGTCCTGGTTGGCGAAGGCGTTGGTCCAGTAGAACTCGTCCGTCACGTTGCGGCCGAAAGCGCTGACCTGCCAGCGGCCGTCTTCCGGCCCGAAGCCAGCGCGCAGGTCGAGCACCGTGAAGTCGGAAATCTCTGCATAGGAGGGCGAGCCGAGCGTGGAGGTGCTCTCACTGTTGTAGGTCAGGTTGCCACCGACCCAGGCTTCGAATCGCCCGCCGACTGGGAAGCGGTATTCAACATCGGCGACCGCCTGCCACTCGGGCGTGAACGGCAGGACCTCACCGGAGAAGTCGGTCGCCAGGCCGACTTCATTGAGGCCGACGAACTCTTCGATCTCGGTTTCGAGCCAGGTGCCGCCCAAGCTGACCCGGAGGCCCTCGACGGGCTGGGCGATCAGTTGGATTTCGGCGCCGGCGATATGCGACTTGGGCACATTCACCAGCTTTTCCAGATTGTTGAAGATCGGGTCGATGACCGACCCGCGGACCTGCTTGTCCTCGTAGTCGTAGTAGAAGACCGCGCCGTTGAGTTGCACCCGGCCATCGGCGAAGGTCAGCTTGGCGCCCGCCTCATAGGCCAGCAGGGATTCCTGGGTGGCCGGAGCGAACTGCAGGGAACGCGAACCCGACAGGGTGGGAAAGCTGCCGGACTTGTAACCCTGGGAGACCACGGCATAGAGCAGGGTATCGCTGTTGGGCTCCCAGTTGAGGCCGACGCGCCAGGAGATATTGTCCTCGTTGAGCTTGTCGACCACCTTCCCCGGCTTGCCGTTCGGGCCAAGGCTGACGCAGTCCCCGGTAGGGATCAGGGGGGTCGGCGTGCCGGAGACCACGCCCGACAGGATGGTGAAGATCTGCGACAGGCCGGCGTCACCGGCGCTGCAGCCGGTGAAGTCGCGGGCGCTGTTGGTGTAGCGCAACCCACCCAGTACGGTGAATTGGTCGGCGAAGCGCCATTCCAGGTTGCCGAACAGCGCGTAGTCTTCGACGTCCTGGCTGATGGTTGTCGTCGACTCCGTGAAAGGGATGCCGAAGACCAATGAGTTGGTGGGATGGGTCAGGCCGACGCGCAGAGCGGAATCGGCTTTCGCATTCAGGTAGTTGCCGCCCACCACCCAATGGAGGTTCTCGGTGTCGCCGGCCAGGCGCAGTTCCTGGTTGAAGTCGCTGATCTTGCCGTCGGACCGCTGGATGTCGAGAATCTCCAGGACCGTGCCGTCGCGGTCGAAGCTGTAGTCCTCGGTGAAGCGGTCGAGCGAGGTAATCGAAGTCAGGGTCAGGACGTCGCTGAGTTCGTATTCAACACGAACGCCGCCCTGGATGAAGCTGTCGATGCGTTTCAGGTCATCGTCGAAGCCGAAGTTCGTGGCCCGCGCGTTGTCCGGCGCCAGCGGCTGGGCCAGCACCAGGTTGGCGCGAGCGACGTTGCTGGGTCTCTGGAGGCGAAACCCGACCAGCTGGGTGCCGAGCGTGTCGGAGGTGTCGCGCCAGCCGTTGATGTTGAAGGTTACGGTCGCCCGGTCGCTGGGCCGCCATTCCAGCAGGCCGCGGGCCATCCAGAGGTGCTGTTCGCCCAAGGTCGCATCGCGGGTGTAGTTGTACTGCCAATCGTCGGACTGGATGGTGCGGAACGAAACCCGGGCCGAGAGGGTGTCGCTCAGCGGGCCGCTGAGGAAGCCGCCGGCGATGACCTCATTGAATCGCCCGTAGGAGAGGTCGGCGCCGCCCTCGTAGGTGTCGGTCGGCTTGGCGGCGATGTAGTTGATCGCCCCGCCGGTGGAGTTCTGGCCAAACAGGATGCCTTGCGGCCCCTTCAGGACTTCAACCTGCTGCAGGTCGAGGGAGGCCCCCTTGGTCATCGGCAGGAAGGGCAGGGGCGTTTCGTCGACATAGATGCTGACGGTCGGGCTGGCCCCGAGGGTGAACTCGTTGAAGCCGACGCCGCGCAGGGTGATGATCGGCGTGTTGCTCATGCTGGAGGTCGCCGTCAGGCCGGGCACCAGGCGCGTCAGACCGGTAACCTCGGTGACGCCGACCGCTTCCAGTTGCTCGCCGGTCGCGGCGGTGATCGACAGGCCGACGTCGTTGACCGCCTGCTCGCGCTTCTGGGCGGTGACCACCAGTTCATCGACCTCGATGGCGGCCGCGGGCGAGGCGTCTTGCGCCCAGGCCATCGCCGGTGTCAGCAGCAGGGCCGCGGCGCTGGCCAGAAGCGCCGTGCGGCGCGGATTGGACCTCTTCATCGTCTTCCCTCCCAAGCGCCAGCCCCTCGTGGGCGGAGGCCGGTCGCAAACCTGAGGGGAAGTCTAGAGGGGCGGATGGGACGGTCTGTCCCCCCCGGGGAGTACAGGGGATCAGGCGGTCAGCAGGGCTCGAAACTCGGCCAGCGTCATGTTCAGGCCGCCCGCCGCGATGCGGTCCGCCAGCGTTTCGAGATCGGCGACTTCCTCGGGCCGCAGATGGACCGTCCAGCTGACGGCGGCGACCTGCATGCGCCGAAGCACCTCCGGCTCGCTGCGCAGGATGCCGGCGTCCCGAAGGTCGTTGAGGATGCCGGTCCACCGTTCGCGAAAGCGATTGTTCATCTGGCGCAGGGTGTCGCGGGTTTCCGGCGGCAGCTTGTCCCATTCGCGCACCGAGACGGCGTATTCGTGCTGGTTGTCATGCAGCGCCTTCAGGTGGCCGAAGATCACGGCGCGATAGCGCTCCGCCGCCCCGGTCTTGCCCGTCAGTTCCCGCTCGGCGATGTCGTGGCCATGGCGCATGCCCTCCTCGACCACCCAGGCCAGCAGGTCTTCCTTGGTGGCGAAGTGGTAGAAGATGCTGCCCGAAGTCATCCCGCAACTGGCGGCGATGTCTCGCACCGAGGTGCGGTCGTAGCCCTGCTCGTGGAAGCTGCGCGCGGCGATGCGCACCAGCGCCGCCTTGCGACTCTTGCGACCGCGCGGGGAGGCCGTCCTGACGGCGGGGGCCCTTTCGTCGACGATGCTCATCAAGGTCTCCGGGCGGCCAGCGAAGCAGGGGCCAATCACAGATAGCAGAGACTCAATGCGGCAACACCGCTGGCGCGTGGGCCTTCTGGCGCGACCATTCCTCCAGGTACCAGAGCAACAGTTCGCGCTGACTGCTGATGCCCAGTCGGTGATAGGCGCGCTTGCGGTAGGTCATGGCGCTCTCCTCGCCGATACCCAGGTCCGAGGCGATGCCAGGCGACGTCATCCCGTAGAGGATGCGGGCGCAGACCTCGGCCTCCCGGCGCGCCAGCAGGGACGCGGCCCTCGCGATGCATCGTTCGATGCCGGGCAGAGACGTCAGCGCCGAGGCGATGCGCGAGCAGCCCTGCTGGGCGCTGACATGTTTCAGCGCGATCGAGGTCAAGCTGCCGGCGACGGCGGCCAGGGCGGCCAGATTATCGTCGCTGAACGGGCCGCGCCGATTGGTGCGGATCAGACTGAGGGCGACGTTGGCGCACCGGCCGCGGGCGCTGACCAGGACGCGTTCGCGAACGCCATACGGCCGGTAGATGCGGTCGCGCAATTCGGTGCATTCGAGTTCTTCCGGGTCGAGCCGCACCATCACGGGCTGATGGTCCAGCTGGCCGTTCCACCAGCTCGCGAGGCCCGGATCGCGACGCCAGAACTCCCCGGACGCATAGAGGCGGGCCTGGCGGGCGGCCACGGGCGTACTGGGGCTGGCCGCCGCGATGTCGGTAAAGGCGCCGTCCTCCATGAGGTACAGGGCGCAATGCTCGGCGCCGCAGAGATCCTCCAGGTAGTCCCGCAGGATCGGCGCGAAGTCCGCCGAGCCCATGACGTCGATGATGCTGCGAAGACCGGCATCGCCTGGCGCGGCCGTTGTCGACGATACGGCTGAAATAGAAGGGGACATGCTGCGCTCTCCCGGCCGTTCTGACGACGGCTAGAGTCGCATCTAATTACAAACCAAGCGCTTGGTCACTAATTAAATTCCCAGCCGGCCTGTACCTATGGCGGGGACAGAAGACGCCGGGTTTCAGCTCCAAGGTCGGTGGGCATCATCCTCTCCGGAGCCCTCATGCCCGCCGCTTTCATCTACGACGCCGTCCGCACGCCCCGCGGCAAGGGGAAGGCCGACGGGGCCTTGCACAGCGTCAAGCCAGTGCGCCTGGCCGCCGACCTGCTGAACGGCCTGCAGACGCGGCACGGGTTCGACAGCGCCTTGGTCGACGACGTGGTGCTTGGCTGTGGCTCGCCCGTCGGCGAGCAGGGCGGGGCGATCGGCAAGGCCGCGGCGCTGATGGCGGGCTGGAACGATCAGGTCGCCGGCTGCCAGGTGGACCGCTTCTGCGGCTCGGGCCTGGAGACAGTGAACCAGGCGGCGGCCCGGGTGATGAGTGGCATGGAAGAGTTGATCGTCGCCGGCGGCGTGGAGTCCATGTCCCGCGTGCCGATGGGCAGCAGCGGCGGGGCGATTATGTTCGACGCCGAACTGATGGCCAAGACCCACTTCGTCTCCCAGGGCGTCGCGGCCGACCTTATCGCCACCATGGGCGGCTACAGTCGCGAGGACGTCGACGCCTTCGCCCTGGCTTCGCAACGCAAGGCGACGATCGCCAGGGACGGGGGCTTGTTCGCGGGTAGCCTGATCGCCGTCCGAGACGCCCGGGGCGAGGTGATCCTCGACCACGATGAGTTCGTGAAGCCGGGCACGACGATGGAGGGGCTCGCCGCCCTGCGCCCCTCATTCGCCAAGATGGGAGAAATGGGCATGGATGCCATGGCCCTGGCCAAATATCCGCGTGTCGCGGCCATCGACCACGTCCACACGCCCGGCAACTCCTCCGGCATCGTCGACGGCGCCAGCGCGGTGCTGATCGGCTCGGAGGCTGCGGGGAAGGCGCTTGGTCTGGACCCTCGCGCGCGGATCACCGCGACGGCCGTGATCGGCTCGGACCCCACCATCATGTTGACCGCCCCGGCTCCGGCCGTCCGCAAGCTGCTGGCCAAGGCCAATCTCGGGATCGAGGACATCGACCTGTTCGAGGTCAATGAGGCCTTCGCGTCGGTGGTCATGCGGTTCCGGGACGAGTTGGGCGTGTCGGATGAGAAGATCAACGTCAATGGCGGCGCCATCGCGCTCGGACACCCGATCGGGGCGTCGGGCGGCATCCTGGTCGGGACCCTGCTGGACGAACTGGAGCGGCGCAATCTGCGGCGGGGGGTCGTCACCCTGTGCATCGGCGGCGGCATGGGCATCGCGACCCTGATTGAGCGCGATTGATGATGTCTGCCGCCCGGCGGCGGGCAAGTGGCCCGCACCGGTGCGGGACACCGATAGCCGGTTCCGCCTGGCCCTGCCGCGACCTCGGCGAAGCGCGGTCAGGTCCGCAGTTCGCGCCGCAGGATCTTGCCGTTGGGATTCTTCGGCAGCTCATCCATCACGTCGATGACACGGGGCGTCTTGAAGGCTGCCAGCCGCTCGCGGCAATAGGCCGCCAGTTCGCCGTCGGCGAGACTCGCGCCGGGCCGCAGGCTGACGACGGCCCGCACTGTCTCGCCGCGATAGGCGTCGGCCAGCGGGACCACCGCCGCCTCCCGGACGGCCGGGTGGCCGTAAAGGACATCCTCGACCTCGCGCGGCCAGACCTTGTAGCCGCCCGCGATGATGACGTCCTTCTTGCGGTCGATCAGGAATAGCCAACCGTCGTCGTCGAGGAAGCCGACATCGCCTGTCCGGAAGCCCTCCGGAGTCATGGACTCGGCCGTCGCCTCGGCGTTGCGCCAGTACCCAGGGGAGACCGAGGGGCCGATGGCCACCACCTCGCCGGCCTCGCCCGTCGGCAGGACGCGCCCGGCCTCGTCGAGGATGCGAACGGTGAAGCCGGGCTGCGGGCGGCCGACCGACAGGGTTCCCGTGTCTGGATCGACGCGGGCGGGCTGGTCCAGCGGCTCCATGAAGATGGCCCCGACGGTCTCGGTCAGGCCGTAGCCGGTGCGGATGTCGGTCCCGTACCTGGCGCGCCAGGCCTTGACCACGGCGGCGGGGACCGGCGCGCCGCCGCTCATCGGCGTGATCAGGCCAGACAGGGCCGCCGGCGTCGCCTCGGGCGCGTTCATGATAGCGATGTAGGCGGTGATCGAGCCCACCGCGACCGACGGCCGATAGCGTTCGATCATCTCGACCAGAGTCGGTGGGTCGAAGCGGTAGGACAGGATCAGGGCCGCCGCCGCGTCCAGGGTGGCGGCCAGGCTCATGACCGCGCCGGAGACGTGGAACATCGGCGCCAGGGCGAGCATCATTCCGCCTTCCGGAAGAGCCAGCGCGCGCCGTGAGCCCATGCCGGCAAGCGCGATCCCCCGCTGCGTAGCGATGACGCCCTTGGGCAGGCCGGTCGTTCCGGAGGTGTAGATGATCGTCCCGATATCGTCCGGCCTGGCGGCGCGTTCCGGCGGAGCCTCGCCCGCGTGGGCGGTCAGGACGGCGGCGAGATCCTCGACGCCGTCGGGCAGGACGGCGTCGTAGTCCGTCAGCAGGCGGGGGGGCGGTCCGCCCAGATGCCGCAGCCCGGAAGCGGCCACCAGGATGTCCGGCCGATGGACGCCCTCTTCGATCTGGCCGAACACCTCGCGCATGAGTTGGGGTTCACCGATCAGGGCCCTGGGCGTCGCGTCGTCGAGGATGAGGCCCAACTCACGCGGCCGGTACATGGGGTTGGCCGGCGTCAGCGCGCCGCCGAGCTTCCAGGCGGCGATCATCGCGATGACGAAGGGCGGGATGCTCTGCATCTGCACAGCCAGGCGATCACCGGCCGCAAAGCCGCGCGACGAGAGCGCCGCGGCCAAGGCATCGCTGTCCCGATCGACCTGGTCATAGGTCAGCGTGGCGTCGAAATAGTGCAGGCAGGGCGCATCGCCGGCCCGGGCGACGGCGGCCGTGAACATGGCCAGGGCGGTCGGATGGTCCATGGATAATTCCCTTGCTGGCATTCAGGACGCGCGGGCGCTGATCTGCCGAAAGATGATCTCATGCTGGATTTCGCTGGATCCGCCGAGGATCGTGAAAGCCCGCCCGAACAGGTAGAACAGCGCCGCCCTGGCCGCGCCGGGCGGGCCGATCATGGACTGCGGCCGATAGGGTTCGAGCAGGGCGGACTGGTCGGGCCCGAACCACGGCCCGTAGGCCTCGATGGTCAGTTCGGCGATCCGCTGCTGCAGTTCGGTGGTCCGCAGCTTGAGCATCGAGGCGGTGGAGGGGTGACCCTCGCCGCGCTCGGCCAGCTGGCCCTGGCGCTGGGTCAGGGCTTCCAGCGTCGCCAGCTCGATCTCGACCTCGGCGATGGCGGTCTCCAGACCGGCGCCGGGCGCCTGGTCGGCTACAGCGTCGCGCAACGCCTGAACCTGTCCCTGGACCGTGACCAGGGAGCCGACGCTGCTGCGCTCATGCTCGAGCAGGAACTTGGAAATGCGCCAGCCCTGGTTCTCCTCGCCGATGAGATTGCCGACGGGAACCCGCAGGCCCTCGAAGAAGACCTCATTGAGGTGATGCAGGCCATCGATGGAGACGATCGGGCGAAGGGTGATGCCCGGGGATCGCATGTCGATCAGCAGAAAGCTGATGCCGTCCTGTGGACGCCCCTCGCTTGAGGTCCGCACCAGGGCAAACATCCAGTCGGCGTGTTGGGCGAAGCTGGTCCATATCTTCTGGCCATCGACGACATAGTGGTCGCCGTCGCGCACCGCCCGGGTCTTCAGGGAAGCCAGGTCCGATCCGGAGCCGGGTTCCGAGTAGCCCTGGCACCACAGGCGCTCGCCGGCCAGCAGGGGCGGGATGTGCTCGGCCTGTTGCGCCGGCGTGCCGTAGGCGCAGAGGACGGGACCGATCATCTCCAGGAAGACGCTGAGCGGGGGCGCCTCGGCGGCGGCCATCTCCTCCTCGAAGATCTTTCGCCAGCGGGGCGTCCAGCCGGCGCCGCCGTGCTCCGTCGGCCAGCTCGGCGCGGCCCAACCTTTGGCGGCTAGCAACCGATGCCAGCGTTGCTGCAGGTCGATGCTGAGCATCTGGGTGGTGCGCGGCGCGGTCGCCATCTCGTCGGTCAGCGCCGCGGCGAGGAACGCGCGCACTTCGGCACGAAAGGCGGCGTCGGCCTCGGCGGTGTTCGGGTCGATCATCCATGTCCTCCAGGCGCCACCTTAGCAGCGCCGCGCGCACCGAATGTCCCCGCCCTAGGGACAGCTTGATCAGGCGCGGGATCGGTCGCCCCTGACCCTTCCCGGGGGGACTGCGGGGACCGGGCCGGGCGGCTATCTACCTGGGCCCAGCGGACAGCGGTGGCAGGGAATGACGCGTACGGCGACGGCCAATCTGGACAGATTGATCCGGCCCGACCGGGTGCATGGCTCGGTCTATACCAACGAGGCGCTGTTCCAGGCGGAGTTGGAGCGCATCTGGTATCGCGAGTGGATCTATATCGGCCACGAGAGCGAGATCCCGAACGCCAACGACTTCGTGCTCAAGTCCATCGGACCGCAGCCGGTCATCATGGTCCGCGGCCGAGACGGTGAGATTCGCCTGCTGCACAACCGTTGTCCGCATCGGGGCAACCAGGTGTGCGTCAAGGACCGCGGCAACGCGCGCTCCTTCACCTGCCCCTACCATTCCTGGACCTTCGCCAATTCCGGTGAACTGATGGGCTATGCCTTTCCCGAGGGCTACGAGGGCAATCCCGCCGCCGACAAGGCGGGGCTAGGCCTGGGCGTTCTGCCGCGCGTCGCGTCCCACAAGGGCTTCGTGTTCGGCTCAATGGCCGCCGAAGGCGTAACTCTGGCCGAGCACCTAGGCGGCGCCATCGACGCCCTCGATCGCCTGGCCGCGACCTCGCCGGAGGGCGAGGTTCAGATCACGGCCGGCTTTCTCAAGCACAGGGCCCGCACCAACTGGAAGTTCATCCTCGAGAACGAGTGCGACGGCTATCATCCGGCCTTCGTGCACAGCTCGATCTTCGGGGTCGCCGACAGCGGCATCGGCGGACTCTACGGCAATGAATCCACCGCCCTGACGCGCGACTATGGCAACGGTCACACGGAAGTCGACCTTCGCCCGGAATTCCGGAAGGGCGGCAAGCCGATGGCTTGGTTCGGGACCACCGAAGCCCGCCTGCCGGACTACGTGGCCGCCATGCGGGCCGCCCACGGGACCCGGACCGGCGACCAGATCATGATCGACGGCACGCCGCATGTGATGATCTTTCCCAACCTGTTCATCGCCGAAATCCAGATCTTCGTCATTCAGCCGTTGTCGGTCGACGAAACGGTGCAGCACGTCACCGCCCTGCAGTTCAAGGGCGCGCCGGACCTCAACCGCCGTCTTCGGCAACAGACCATGGGCTCGGTCGGTCCGGCCGGCCTGCTGCTGGCCGACGACTCCGAGATGTACGAGCGCACCCAGCGCGGCGTGGCCTCGCTCAGTCCCGAATGGGTGTTCCTCGGCCGCGGCCAACACCGCGAGACGCGGGACGCCGACGGCTACATCGTGGGGCACGCGACCGACGAGGTGCCGTCGCGAGCCATCTGGCGCCACTATCGCCGGCTCATGGAGCAGGCGTGATGGAGGCCGATCTGGCGCTGTATCACGAGGTCAGCCAGTTCCTCTATCGCGAGGCGCGACTGCAGGACGACCATGAATGGGACGCCTGGGAAGCCCTTTGGACCGACGATGGCGTCTACTGGATTCCGGCCAACGGCGACGACATCGATCCCGAGGAGCAGATGTCGATCCTCTACGACAACCGCTCCCGCATAGCCCTGCGCATCCGCCAGCTGCACACCGGACGACGCCATGCGCAGGAGCCCAGGTCGAGACTGCGGCGGACGGTGTCGAACATCGAAATCATGGAGATCGACGGCGAGGAGCTGCAGGTGGCCTCCAACGCCATGATCTTCGAGAGCAACCTGCGGGGCGACACCCTCTGGTCGGCGCGGAACGAATTCCGCCTGCGCCGTGTCGACGGCGCCTGGCGCATGGCTCGCAAGACCGTCTTCCTGACCAACAACGACAAGGCGCTCTACACCATGGCCTTCCTGGTGTGAGCGGGGGGACGCGCCGATGGCCGACACCATAGCCCTGATCGAAGACGGTCCCGTTCTGCTTCGGCTTGAGGGCGGCATCGCTCACCTGACACTCAACCGGCCGGAGGCGGCTAACGGGGTCGATGTGCCGCTGCTCAGGGCGCTGCATGAGGCGATCATGGTGATCCACGGGCGTTCTGACGTGCGGGTCGTGCTGCTGCGCGGGGCCGGCGCCAACTTCTGCGGCGGCGGCGACGTGCGGGATTTCGCCAGCCACGGCGAAGCGCTGCCGGACTACCTGCGCCGGGCCACGGCCTATCTGCAGATTGTCGCCGGCGCCCTGGTCAGGTTGGGACCGCCGGTGGTCACGGCCGTTCAGGGCTATGCGGCGGGTGGCGCGGGTATCGGCCTCGTCTGCGCCAGCGACCTGGTGATCGCCGGGGCTTCGGCGAAGTTTCTGACCGGCGCCACCCGGGTCGGCATGGCCCCCGATGGCGGCGCGTCGGTCAGCCTCCAACGGATCGTCGGCTTCAGACGGGCAATGGACATGATGCTTCGCAACCGGCCGATGGATGCGCAGACCGCCCTGGCGGTCGGCTTGGTCAACAGCGTCGAGCCTGACGACACCTTGGACGCAGCGGCGCTGGCCCTCGCCGAGGAATTGGCCGAGGGCGCGCCGCTGGGCCTTTCGGCCGCAAAGCGCCTGCTGTGGAATGGCGTCGGGCTGGGCTTCGAGGCCTGCCTGCCGGAAGAGGCGCGAACGGTCTCGGAGCTGGCCGGCTCCAGCGACGCCCGCGAGGGACTGGCTGCGGTGATTGAACGTCGCCAGCCCAGGTTCACCGGCCGATGACGGAGGGCTGCGCCGGCCTGCGGGCCTTCGTTACCGGCGGCGCGGCCGGTGTCGGCCGGGCCATCGTCGAGGCGCTGACGCAAGCCGGGGCGGAGGTGACCTGGTGCGATCTGGCCGCGCCCGACGAGGGCCGCGCCCTGCGACTGGACGTCACCGACCATGAGGCCGTGATGCGGCGGCTCGGCGAGGCCGGACCGTTCGACATCCTGGTCAACAACGCGGGGGCGGACCAGCACGCGTTCTTCACCGACACCACGCCGCAGGACTGGCGCCGCTTGCTGGAGGTCAATCTCCAGGCGGTCTTTTCCTGCACCCAGGCCGTGCTGCCGGCCATGCAGGCGGCTCGCTTCGGCCGCATCGTCAACATCGGTTCGGAAGCCGGCCGACAGGGGTCGAAGGGCGCCGCCGTCTATTCCGCCGCCAAGGGCGCACTGGTCGCGTTCGGCAAATCCATCGCCCGGGAGAACGCCCGCTACGGCATCACCGCCAACACCGTCGCCCCCGGACCGATCCGCACCCCGATGCTCGAACGGGCCATCGCCGGGCCCAACGGCGCGCGCCTGTTGCAGACCATGACCGGGGCCACGCTGATGGGGCGGCTCGGCGAACCGCGCGAAGTCGCCGATGCCGTTGTCTTTCTCGCATCGCGTCGCGCCGGCTACATCACCGGCGAGACCATCGGGGTTTCGGGCGGCATGGGATGCTGAGCCCCACCACCATCGAACCGGCGGATCAGAGACGTCTACGCGGGCTGGTCTCGTCAGACGACTCCGGCCCGGATGCGCGAGGACTGGGACAGGCTGTTCCGCCCGGAGACCGTCGTGGCGGCCGTGGAGCAGGTCCGAATCGGCACGGTGTCGGCGACCTGGGTCGAGGGGCCGGCCAACCGCGTTTTCCTCTACCTGCCCGGTGGCGGCTACCGGGTCGGCTTCAGCCGCTCGCATCTCGACATCATCGCCCGCATCGCCCGGGCCGGCGGCTGCGCCGGGCTCGGCGTCGACTATCGTCTGGCCCCCGAGCATCGGTTCCCGGCTCCGATCATCGACGCCTTGTCGATCGATGGTTGGCTGCTGGCCTCGGACGTGCCGCCAGAGCGGATCGCGGTGGTCGGCGATTCCGCCGGCGGCAACCTGGCCCTGGCTCTAGTGCTGACCCTCAAGGACCGGAACGAGCCGCTCCCCGCCTGTGTCGCCTTGCTGTCGCCCTGGACCGATCTGCAGGCGACGGGGGAGAGCTATGTCTCACGGGCTGACCTCGATCCGCTGCACCGGCGGTCGGTGATCCTGGGCATGGCCCAGGACTACCTGGGCGAGGCCGATCCTGCCCAGCCCCTGGCCTCACCTCTGCGCGGCGATCTGACGGGCTTGCCGCCGATGCTCGTCCAGGTCGGCGACCGCGAGGTGGTGCTTGACGATTCCGTCCGCCTGGCCAAGCGGGCGCGGGCGGCTGGGGTCCCCGTCGAGCTGCAGGTCTGGCCCGGGAAGTTCCATGTCTTTCAGCAGTTCCCCGACGAACTGCCCGAGGCCGGAGAGGCGATCTCCGAAATCGGCAGCTTTCTCGACGGTCATCTGGGTAGGGCCCCATGACGAAAGCTTCCGCCGCCCTGATCAAGGCCACCCTGGGTCGCGGCCCGTCCAGCCGCAAGGAGGTGCTGAGGCGCCAGGGATCGGTCACCGTGGAGGGGGCTCGCGGCGGTGAGACCGCGCAGCAGAATCCGCCTGACGCCCTGAGGCAACCCTGGAGTTTTGGACATGACGCAACCCGCCCGATTTCGCCCCTTCTTGCCGGCCTCGGAACGGATTTCCATCAGCCGCGCGGCGCGATTGACCAATCTCACGATCCGCGCGGTCCGCTTCTACGAAGAGCGTGGTCTGATCGTCAGCCATCGCAATGCGAAACAGTGCAGGACCTTCGACACCCTGGCGTTTGAGCGCTTGCAAATGATCGCCGACTTGCGGGCGATCGGTATCGGCCTGGACAAGATTGGCGCGATTCTCGATCTGCGCGCCTCACAGGGCGAAGGGAAGGCAAGGCAAGCCCTCCTGACGGTTCTCAAGGAACACCACGACCATTTGGTGGGCCGTACCGCTGAACTGCAAGCGTTGGCGGCCAGGCTCGGTCTGACCTTTGAGGAAGCTGTGAACTCCAAGGCCCCGCCGGTCCGTCGCCTCGATCGCTTGCCCACGCTCAACGCCATGTGACCAGGCCCACGCGGGATGATCTGGCGGGCCGCTCGGCATGGGCGAAGCTTGATCGCCCAAAGGGCTTCGACATCGATGACGTCAGCCCCCAGGCCCGCAAGCATCTTCGTCGCATGGAGCCCGACTATGGTCGAGGTCGGATCGACAGTACGAATACCATGGGGCGTGCCTGCCCGCGACGTCGGACATCCTCAATTCACCGTGGTGACGCGTGCGAGTTCAGCTGATCGTGCGGTAGCGGACCGGCACGGACTTGGGCCCGTTGACGAAGTAGGAGTGGACTTGCGTCGCGGGGCCGGAAGGCTCGGCGCTCTCAAGCCGCTCGATCAGACGCTCGAACCGTTGCCGCGACGCCCGCTTGGCCAAGTGCTGGCCGAGGCAGGCGCCGGCGCCGTAGCCGAAAGTGATGTGGCGGGCCTGGCCCTGTGCCGCGGCCTCTCGAACACAGGCCTGGCCGACAGCGCCCAAAGCGCCGGCAATCATCGCCGCCCGATCCGGTGACATCCCGGCTACTCGGCGGCCAGCAGAGCCGGTGCGCCAAGGTCCTGAGTGACCCGGGCCAGATGACCCGGGACGGCCCCCGTGGTCTGTCCATCGACAAAGGTGGTGACGCCGTTGACCAGGATACGGCTGTAGCCCCCTGCCTTGGCGTTACGGCGCCAGTCGCCATTGGGCATGTCGTGCACGATCGAGTAGCGGTCGCGCTCGTAATAGAGATCCTCCAGCCGGTAGGTGAGGAGGTCGGCCCAAAAGCCCGGAAGGATCGCGCCGCGATCCGCCAGACCGAGCGTGCGGGCGACCTTGAGGCTCAGCTGGTAATGCATGTCCTCCAGGCTGAAGACCTGTTTTTCCCGAACCAGCCAGATCAGCAACTCGGTGGCATAGTGCCCGTTGGCGAACGCCTTCGTATGGGCGCCGGCATCGCTGACTCCGGTGGCGATGGCCGGGCTGGTCAGCAGGGTGCGGACAAGGTCCGCGTCATCAGCCGCCCAGATGTCCGATTTGAATTCGACCTTGAGCTTCGATTGAACGGCCAGGTCGGCAAGCACCGCAACCACGGAGGTTCCGCGCTCCGCCGCGATGTCCGCCAGGTTCCGGCCGACGTAGCTGGCCAGTTCCGAGGCGTCACCAACCTCGATGACGATCTGTGATTCCAGGCCGCCGGCTCCGCTGGCGGGGCCGGCCCCCGCGTACTCTTCGGCGAAGCGAGCCACATAGGCGGGGTCGGCGAGGAGCGCGAGGCGGGCTTTGTCATCGGCGCAGGCCACCAGGTCGCGCACGCCCTGCATCTGACCGGCAGCGGTATCGAGTTCATTGACGCTGGCTTCGACCCAGCCGCGATTGAGCAGCGCGGACCCGGAAATATCCAGGCCCTCGGCGCGCAGGCCTTCGAGCCAGGCCAGGTCGGCGGTGGCGGCTTCGGGCATTTGGCTGTGAGTTAGAATGGCGGCGTGGATGACCCGGGCGCCCGAACCCTTGGCCATTCGAGCGACCTTCTCGGTCACCGCCCGATTGCCGAAATGGAAGATGGCCGAAAGCATCTGGATGATGCCCTCGCCACGGCGGGCCACGGCCCGGGCGATTTCCACGACATCGTCGTCGTGCAGTCGATCGGTGGGCATCGGCTGGCCGTCGTAGTCCAGATGGGAATTGCCTTCGAAGCCCATCACCGACATCGAGATGCCGGCCGCCCCGGCATCCATCGCCTCATTGATCAGCCGGTGCATCTCGACGATCTCGGCCTGGGTCGGCCGGCGCTTGCGCGTCTCCTCAACGCCCATCACGTAGACCAGCAGCGGGTTCAGGGGCAGGAAGGTCATGATGTTGACCCCCTTGGGCAGAGAGCGCACCCGGTCGAGGTACTCGGGGAAGGTCTCCCAATCCCAGCTCATTGCCGCCTTCTGGTGCTCGACCGGCACCTGCTCGGTCGTCGCCAGCATCATCATCGTGCGCTCCTGGTCTTCACGGCGGACCGGGGCGACGCTGAAGCCGCAGTTGGCGTTCAGGATGGTCGTCACGCCATGCTCGCCGGAGTTGGAGCAGTAGGGGTCCCAGAACAGCTGGGCATCGTGGTGCGCGTGCTGGGTGATGTGTCCGGGGGCGACGACCATCCCGGCAGCGTCGATGATGTCTGGAGCGGTCGCGTGAGACAGACGGCCGATCTGGGTGACGCGGCCGGCGGTGATGCCGATGTCAGCGTAGACGCCAGGCGCTCCGGTGCCATCAAGGACCAAGCCATTTCGGATGATGGTGTCGAACTGAATCATGCTGTGTCCTCCCGGACGGCGCCGTGGAGCCGGCGCACTGATCGTTTCAGATACAAGAAGCACATTTTGTAACACGTCCGCTCTCGGTCAAGCGATTTCACGCCTGCGGCCTGCGAAAATGTGACGCTGGACAAAAGATGATTTTTGTACCAACTTTCCGAACAGGCCGCTAATTGGCCATGACAGACCGCGCATAGCGGCGATGGGGAGATGCCAGGTGAAACGTTCACTCGCACTTTGCGCGAGCGGTCTCGCGCTCGTGTTCCAGATGGGCCTGGTCGCCTCGGCCACGGCCGCCGACGAGCCGGAAACCGCCGAGGTCGACGAGGTCATCGTCACGGCCTTGAAGCAAAGTCAGAACATCCAGGATGTCCCGGCCGCCATCTCGGCCGTTGACGGATCGGTCCTGCAGGAGCGGGGCGTCTCGGACATCGAGGCCATCTCGCAACTGGTGCCCAACCTGAACTTTGGCAGCCACGCCGGCACGACCCTGATCACCATTCGGGGCATCGGATCGACCGTGGACTCCGGCATCACCGAGCCGACCGTCGCAATGTATGTCGATGGGGTGTTTCTGCCCCGCTCGACGATGGCGACCCTCCGGGCCGTCGACCTCGAACGCGTCGAGGTGCTGCGAGGACCGCAGGGCACGCTCTACGGCCGGAACGCCACGGGCGGTGCGATCAACTTCGTTTCCCAGGCGCCGACCGACAGCTTCGAGGCCCAGGTCAATCTGTCCGGCGGCAGCCGATCGGCCCTGGGGGTCAACGGCTATGTGTCCGGTCCGCTGGGCGACACGGTGAGCGCCCGCTTGAGCGGCGGACGCGAAGTGCAGGACGGGTATGTGAAAGTGTCGCCCGGCGACCGGAAGATCGACGAGGTCGATGTCGCTTACGCCCGCGCCGCGCTGCGGTTCGAGCCCAGCGACAGTCTGAGCATCGACCTGTCCGCCCGTTATGAAGAGTCCAACGGCGCCAACGCCTATCAGCAACTCCTCACGCCCACCGTACTCCCCGGCGCAGTGCAGACGACCGAGCCCTACTGGCTTTTCGCTGACGGTCCCTTCGTCCAGGCGAGCAAGACCACCGTCCTGGCGGCTGAGGTCGCCTGGGACATCGGCGACGACATCTCGCTCAAGTCGATCACCAGCTATGTCGATCATGAGAGCCGCGTTGATTTCGACGCCGACGCCACGACCTACGCGGGCTTCGATGCCGTCGATTTCAGCCGTCCATCGGAATCCTACGGGCAGGAGTTCAACCTGTCCGGCTCCACCGGTCCCGTCGACTGGCTGGCCGGCGCCTATTTCTACCATGAAGAGGCCAGCAACACCCTGCCGCTGCGGCTGGGCGCGGTCTTCGCGCCTGGCTTCGGCGTGCCGACGGACACCTATGTTCTGCAGTCGGTGGCCAGCGAGACTGACTCCCACGCCCTGTTCGGCGACCTGACCTGGTCGATGACCGAGGCCTTCAAGATCACCGCCGGCCTGCGCTACAACAACGAGGAGCAGTCGTTCGCTCAGCTGTTCGGTCTGAACATTCCGGGTGTCGGCTTTGTGCCCGGCGCCGCGCAATACGCCACTGGGCCAATAAATGTGAGCACCTCGACTGAGAAGCTGCTGCCCAAGCTTGGCCTGCAATACGCCTTCAACGACGACATCAATTTCTACGCCCAATGGTCGCGAGGCTTCAAATCCGGCGGCGAGAACCTTGAAGGCGGCTCCGGTCAGGCCATCGGCGCCGATGGTCTCTTCAAGCCCGAACTGGTCGACGCCTACGAAGTCGGGCTGAAGACGCAATGGGTGGACGGCCGGATCACCGCGAACTTCGCGGCCTTCTACTATGACTATTCCGACCTGCAGGTGACCATCACCCGGCCGCCCTCGACGACCATAGTTCAGAACGCCGATGCGAAGATCTATGGCCTGGAAGGCGAGATTGCGTGGGAGGTGTCGGAGGCCTTCAAGCTGAACGCGGCCTTCTCCTTGATACACGCGCGCTTTGACGGCTTCGCCGGCTTCGACGATGCACGCCCGTTGGCCGGGACGCAAAACCTCGACGGCTCGCCCCTGCCACATGCGCCCGACTTCACGGTCAGTCTGGGGGCCGAGTACAACGCGACGCTGGGCTCGTTCTGGCTGCCGGAGCTGACTTTGCGAGCCGACGCCTTCTATAGCGACGACGTTGTGCTGCGATATTTCGGTAGACCGCAAGACACTCAGGAAGCCTACGGGACGCTGAACCTGTCGGCCAAGCTCGCAACGGACGACGGCCGCACCAGCGTCAATCTGTTCGTCAACAACGCCACCGACGAGCAGTACCTGCGTAACATCACCTACATCGGCGCCATCGGCGCCTACATGGGAAATTATGCGCCGCCCCGAACCTGGGGTGTTCGGCTGTCGCAGCGGTTCTAATCCCCCCCTGCTCCCGGCGCAGATTGCGCCGGGAGGCCCTTTCTTTCAACGGTCGCGCGGGGCTCGCGCGGCCGTTCCTACTTGGGGAGGTCCCTGACCAGGGACGGGACCACGAAGGTCTCCAGGAGGCGGCGACGCGTGGCCTCATCGTCTTCGCGGATCATCAGCACCGCATGCTGGTTCCTGATCCATGCCACGGCCTGCTCGTTGGTGACCCCGGGGCGCAGCTTGCCCTCCGTCCGGGCCCGGTTCAGCACCGGCGTCCAGAGCGCCAGCATCAACTTCTGAATGTCCTTCGACCCTCGGAACAGGAACTGCTCAAGCTTGTGTTCGCCGCTCTGGTTGACGATCTCAGCGAACAGCTGGTCCTCGGCGCCGAACTGGACCGAGAGCATTGAACCCTCGACCAGGGCCTCCTCCAAGGACTCGACCGTCGCGAAGTAGGATTTCAGCTTCTCCCCCATGGCCGCGATTCGCTGGCCAACGATGTATTCCAGGAGGACAGGGCGGGAAGGAAAAAGGCGATAGACGGTCTGGCGCGACATGCCTGCTTCGTCCGCCACGTCGGTCATCGAGGCGCGGTGAACGCCATAGCGCTGGAAGCAACGGACAGCGGCGTCGGCGACGGCTTGGCGGTTGGCTTTGACCTTTTCCGATTCCATCACTGTTGGCCCCTGGTCCTTCCCCTCGGACTTAATCGGACGTTCCGAAACCGCAAGGCTCTCCCTGTCCATTGTCAGCCTTCCATCAGGAGGACAACCTTCACGCAGTCGCCCCGATGCTGGGCGGCTATGGCCTCGTTGATCTGGCTGAAGGGGTAGGTGGTGATCATGCGGTCGAAGGGCAGGGCGCCCTGCCGGTAGTGGTTCATGAGTTCGGGCAAGAAGCTGTCAGGATCGCTGTCACCTTCGATGATGCCCTTGATGGTGTGGCCATAAGTCATCAGCGTGTTGACCTCACCCGGCACAGGCGTTCCCGGCGGCGCGATGCCGACAATGCCGAAGACTCCCTTGGACGCGAGGGCCCCGACGACGGCCTTCTGAACGCTCGGTACGCCGGAGGTATCGAACGCATAGTCGACGCCGCCGGGCAGGATGGCGCGGACGGCGGTGGCCAGATCCGGATGTTCGCCAGGATCGATCAGGTGGGTCGCTCCAAACGCCTTCGCGAGACTGCGCCGCGCCGCGTGAGGTTCGACCAGGATGATGGTTCCGCAGCCCTGTATCCTGGCCCCCATGACGGCGCTTAACCCGACCGGGCCCCCACCGGTGATCAGAAGGCTGGAGCCGGCTTCGCAGGCCAGGGACCGCATGATCCCGCCCGCGCCTGTCTGAATGCCGCATCCCAATGGGCCGACCAGCGCCAGCGGGATGTCGTCTGGAACCTTCACGACGTTCCGCTCATAGGTCAGGGCGTAGTTGGCGAACGAGGACTGGCCGAAGAAGTTACTGCCCACCGGCGCGCCAGCCTCGTTGAGCGCCTTCGACCCATCTGGCCTCATGCCGGCGTAGTTCAGCAGCGGCATGGTCTCGCAGTAGGCAGCGTCGCCTCGGTCACAGCGGGAGCAATGGCCGCAGGATCGGAACGTCATGGCGACCCGGTCGCCGACCGCCACCTTGGTGACGGCGGCGCCGACGGCCTCGACGATCCCCGAGCCCTCATGTCCAAGGACCGCCGGGGCGGCGATTATCCCCGCTTCCTTGAAGACGATGTCGGTGTGGCAGACGCCGACGCCGACCACCCGCACAAGAATTTCATCCTCGCGTGGCGCGTCGAGCTGCAGGGCGCGGAACTCGAAGGGCTTGCTCGCCCCGGTCGCAACGGCGGCTCTGACTTCCATGGCTTTCTCCGGCGTGGCGGACGCTTGGCGGTCCTGGCGACCTTCGCAGCACCGCACCCCACGAGGCCACCATAGCTGTGAAATGTTGCATGTTACAATTGATGTTCTTTGACCGGTCGCCTATCGTGTCCTCAACTAGGGCGGGGCCAGCCGGCGATACGCCCTCGACGTGGAGGAAGGCAATGCACGACATCATCGCGAGCCAGGCAGACATCAACCTGCCTGCGGACGTCGCCGAGGCCCTGGTCGATCCGGCGACCTACGCTACGGACAAACTGCACGAGACCTACAGCTGGTTGCGCGCCAATCAGCCGTTAGGTGTCGCTGAACCCGCCGGGTTCGAGCCCTTCTGGGTCGTCACCAGGCACGCCGACATTCTCGAAGTCAGCCGGAACAACAGCCTGTTTCCCAGCGGCGAACGCGCCACCACGCTGACCGACAAGGCCAACGCCGCCCGCACTCTGGAGATCACCGGCACGCCCCACATAGTGCGCTCGCTCGTCCAGATGGATGAGCCGGATCACATTAAATACCGGCTGCTGTCGCAGGCCTGGTTCATGCCCGGCCAGATCCGCAGTCGGGAACAGACCATTCGGTCCATGGCCCGCCAGGCGGTCGACGGCATGGCGGCGCGCGAGGGGCGGTGTGACTTCGTCGCCGATGTTGCGCTCAACTACCCGCTGCAGGTGGTGATGGACATTCTGGGCGTGCCCCCGGAGGATTTGCCGCGCATGCTGCGGCTCACCCAGGAGCTGTTCGGGCCGCAAGACCCCGACATCCGGCAAGCGCAGGCGGCCCTTACCGCGACCCAGTATTCAGCGATCATCCAGGCGGTCATCGGCGACTTCACCACCTACTTCGAGGCGATCACCGAAGACCGGCGACGCAATCCCCGCGACGATCTGGCGACCCTGATCGCAAATGCTCAGATCGATGGAAAACCGATCCCATCGCGCGAAGCGGCAGGGTACTACATCATCGTCGCGACGGCCGGGCATGACACCACCTCCTCGTCGAGCGCTGGGGCGATGTGGGCCCTCGCGACTGTCCCGGGCCTGTTTGAGCAGGTCAAAGCCGATCCGAGCCTCATCCCCGCACTCGTCGATGAGGCAATCCGGTGGACCACGCCGGTCAAGACCTTCATGCGCTCGGCCGCCGAGGATACCGAACTGGGCGGTCGCAAGATCGCCAAGGGCGACTGGCTGATGCTCTGCTACGCCTCGGGGAATCGAGACGAGCAGGTATTCGACGCACCGTTCGAATTCCGCCTGGATCGCAAGCCGAACAAGCAGTTGGCGTTCGGATCGGGCGCCCATGTCTGCCTGGGCCAGCACCTGGCCAAGATGGAAATCCGCATCCTGTTTGAGGAACTGCTGCCGCGTCTGCGCAGCGTTTCATTGGCGGGCGAGCCCCGGTTCATCGAGAGCTGGTTCGTCAATGGCCTGAAGTCGCTGCCCATCCAGTTCGAGATGGATTGAGCGGTCGTTTCGAACCGAGTCAGGCGACCAGCATGCTCAGAGACATTCGGATCATCGACCTGACAACGGTCGTCTTCGGTCCCTATGCGACCCAGACACTTGCCGATCTTGGCGCCCACGTCATCAAGGTCGAAGCGCCGGGCGGCGACACCATGCGCTACGCCGGCAGGCCGGCCGTCAGCAGCGGGATGGGACCGGTCCACATGGGCTTGAACCGGGGCAAACAGTCCATTGTCCTGGATCTGAAGACCGCCGCCGACCAGGCCGCGCTGGCAGGCTTAGTCGCGGGCGCCGATCTCTTCATTCATAACCTCCGCCGGCCGGCCATCGAAGCGCTGGGCTTCGGTTACGACGCGGTGCGTGCGTTACGGCCGGACATCGTCTACCTGCACTGCACGGGATTTGGCTCGGACGGGCCATACGCAGGGCTGCAGGCCTACGACGACATCATTCAGGCCGCGACGGGAACGGCCACTCTTGCTTCCCGTGTCGATGGTGATCCGACGCCTCGCTACATTCCCTCGCTCATCGCCGACAAGGTCGCTGGCCTGCACGGCGCCTACGCGGCGCTGGCGGCCCTTTATCACCGCCAACGAACCGGCGAGGGGCAGTTCGTCGAGGTCCCGATGTTCGAGGCCTTCACGCATTTCATGCTCAAGGAGCACCTGTTCGGAGCCACTTTCGACCCACCGATCGGAGAGGTCGGCTACCCGCGCCAGCTCGATCCGCACCGACAGCCTTTCCCCACGGCGGACGGGCACATCAGCATCGTGCCCTATACGGACGAGGCGGTGCTGACTCTGTTCGAGATCCTTGGTCGGCCCGATATGCTGACCGTCTCACCGCTCGATACGCCGGGTGGTCGAAGCCGCTCGATGTCCGAAGTCTATCGCCTTGTCGGCCAGTTGACGCCCGCGCGGGCGACCACGGACTGGTTGCGGCTCTGTCGAGCTGCTCGCTTGCCCGCCATTGCCGTGCGCGACCTGGCCGACATCACGACCGACCCGCACCTGGTCGCCACCGGCTTCTTTCGTAAGCGGTCCCATTCCAGCGAGGGAGCCTGGTTGGACATGGCCCCGCCGGTGCGCTTCGGCGCGGCGGTGGCGGATCGCGGCCCGCCGCCCCGGCTGGGCGAACATGATGCCAATGTCCGCGGTCTGTTGGCCGGCAGATTTCAATCCAACGAGAGCAAGCCATGACCTACTCGGGACCTACCAGGTTCAAACCGAGCATCGCGTCTCGCATCACCATCGGGCGAGCCGCGCGCATGACCGGGCTGACGATCCGAGCCATTCGATATTATGAGGAACGTGGCCTGGTGGTGGCCCAACGCGATCACCGCGACATCCGCACGTTCGGGGCGGCCGACCTTGAGATATTGATGCAGGTCGTCGAGCTCCGCGCGATCGGAATCTCTATCGACAACATCTGCGCCCTGGCCGCCGACGACGCGTTGCCCGGTGGAGGCGGAGACACGGACCGTCTGGCGGAGCTCCTCAATGAGCGCCACCACCGCCTGTCGCGACAACTCTCCAAGATCGACCTGATGGCGCGGCGGGCGGGAGTCGAAGTTCATGCGGAACAGCATGAACCGAGCCCCAACCGGCTCGCTTTCAGCCGATAGGGAGCGGCCTGACTGCTCCCGCTTGCGCGAACCGTCAGGCGGCGTTGGTCCGCTTCCGGGAGGTGGCGCAATGTCCGCTCTTGGCGCAAAGGCGACATTGGTGAGGGTTGGGGCGGGCGCCGTCGCCAATGGAGCCGGAGACCGGTGCTCCCGCCTAGCGCTGCGTTCGCTGGCCGATGCTTGAGAATCCGGAGAGGGCGGGGGCCGGCCCGTCGTCGGACCGGGATCGCGCCGCCTGGCGCCAGGCGATGACTGAGAACGCGACCGGGGCATGGACCGAGGCCCTGCGTCAGCGGCAGGCGAAGGTCCGGCGCTATTATGTCGCCCAGGCCCAGGCCCTGGCGCCGCGGCGCTCGCCGTCGGCGGCCGACCAGGCTCTGGCGGGGGAGCTGGAGGCCTTCGTCAAAGCCATGCCTCCGGTGCGGACCCGCCAGGAGGCTTTGGAGCAGGCGGTCGTCCGGCGCGGAAAGGCGCGTCGCGACGAGGGGTCTGCCGGGCCGGAGCGTCGGCGATGAGGGGCAGGGTGCGGGCCGTTCTTGAATACTGTCAGAAACTCCTCTATGTTTCTGACAGGAGACCCGCCGTGCAAGCCCTCGCCGAACAGATCATGGAACGCGCCCAAACGCTTCCCGAAGGCGCGCCGATCGCCGCCAAGGCGTTGCTGCATCTGGGCCGCCGCGCGGCCGTGGACCAGGCGCTGTCGCGACTGGTGCGCGCCGGCCGGCTGCTGCGCGCCGGTCGCGGCCTCTATGTCCGGCCGCTGAAGAGCCGCTTCGGCGTTCGGCCGCCCGCCGTCGAGAAGGTGGTGCAGGCGGTTGGGGCGCAACGCGGCGAGGTGATCGCCGCCAACGGGGCGGCGGCGGCGAACGCCCTGGGTCTGACGACCCAGGTGCCGATCCGCATGGTCTATCTGACCAGCGGGCCCAATCGCACCCTCAGCCTCGGCAAGCAAACCGTCGAGTTCAAGCACGCGCCGCTCTGGCAGCTCATGCTCGCTGATCGTCCGGCCGGAGATGCTGTCCGGGCGCTGGCCTGGCTGGGTCCGGAGAACGCCGAGGCCGCTCTGGAGACCCTGAAGAGCAAGCTCAAGCCTTCGGCCTTCGGTGAACTGGTGTCCGTCGGACCGCGTCTGCCGAGCTGGCTCGCCCGTTTCGTGAGCAAGTCCGACGCCCAAGCCTGACGTCTTCCTGCGTCTTTCCGACGGGGAACCGTCGCCATAGCTGGCGATCATGAGGTCGATCCATCTCTGACCGGGTTGGCGGCGCCGGCCGAAGATGCAGATTGCGTTCCAGGTCAGATGCGGCGCGCGCGGCAAGGCGGCGTCGCTGTGGACCCGGATTTCTCCCCAGCCAAACGGCGGGCGATCTTCAACGGGTCGGCGATGGGCTGTGACGGTCGTCAGGGCGCAACCGGAGTCCTGAAACGTCGGCTGGACGAGGTCTGCAAATCCGGTGATCAGGAAAAGTCGCGCGCCGCGTGAGAATAGAGGTCAATGAGGGTGCGAGGTTCGCCAGTTAATGGCGATGCCTTCATCGCGTTTGGTGCTTCCGGGGGCGTCAATAGATCTCGAAAGACACCAACATCACGGAAATTTTATAGGTTAGAATTTCTCCAATGTTTTCAAAGTCTCCACTATGGTTCGGTGTCCTGATCGGCGTGATGTTCGCTGGGCGACAAAAAACCCAAGACAAACAATGTCTTGGGTGGTGCAAAGCAATCGAGTGGGAGTGACGGGCGGCGGGCAGGCAGCGGCCTCCGGCGAGGGGGTTTCGTTGATGACAGGCGACCTTTGACGGTCGGGTTCGGGCGGCGCGATCCGGTAGCTTTGGGGTAGTAGATTTGCCGGGGAGGATGCGTCGGTTGCCGATCCACCCTCAGCTTGACCACATCGCCGGCACGTCCATCGGCGGAATCATGCGCTGGGAGCGGCAGCCGGAACGCTCGCCGCGGATAGGCTCGGCAAGCCTGGATCGATGCCGGTCATGGCGACGGAGACGTCCCAGAGCCGCTTGGCGAGCGCGGGGTCTTCGGCATGCGGCGCGCGCCTTGCTTCGCCGGCGGCACCCCGGATTCCACCAAAGCCGGTGGGACCGTAATAGCCTCCGGGCTTTACCTCGCCGGTCGCGGCCAGAAGCGCCGGCCAGGCGCCCTTGTCGGGACTATTGAGCAACAGGCCGACGATGGGGCCTGCGATCTGGGCAATTCCCATGTGACGACCGAGGCTTGTGGCGGCGATTCCAGGGTGGACGCCGATTGCCGTGATGGGCGACTTCGCCGCGCGCAGGCGACGATCCAGTTCGAAGAAGAACAGCGCGTTCGCCAGTTTGCTGGCGCCGTAGCGATCGGTCTTGATGTAGCTCCTGTCGGCGTTGAGGTCGTCCCAGTCGATCCTGGCCTTCAGATGCGCGATGCTCGAGGTCACGACCACCCGCGATCCCGGCGTCGCCGCCAGTTTGGGCAGGAGCAGCGCGGTGAGTGCGAACACGCCGAGATGATTGACGCCGAACTGCGATTCGAACCCCTGCATCGTGCGCGTCAGAGGAGGATTCATGATCCCGGCATTGTTGATGAGCGCATCGATCCGTGGCTCCTTCGCGGCGAACTCGGCCGCGGCGCGGACGCTGTCCAGGTCACCGAGGTCCAGCGGCAGCCAGGCGAGATCGGCCTTCGGCGTGATCCGCCTGATCCGCGCGATGGCGTCCTGCGCCCTGGTCTGCTCACGGCAGCCAAGCAGGACGCGCCCGCCTCTGGCGGCAAGCACCCGCGCGATTTCGAATCCGACGCCGGCATTGGCGCCTGTGACGATGAAGCTTCTTCCGGTCTGTTTTGAGACGTCAGCTTCGGTGAAACCCTTGCTACCAGACATTTTCGATCCTTATTATCGAGTAATTACATACTCATTTACGAGTTAAAACTCAGGCGGCGGAGCCCTTCCAGAAAAGGTCGAACCCGGCCTGCCGGATGGCGCCGCTTTCCTGAGGTCTGGCTGCCACCGCGTTAATGCTGATGTCGGCCAGGTCGAAGAGAATGGTGTCGATGTAGAAGGCGATCCTGTCCGGCGCGGCATGGCCGGCGAGACAGGCCTCCACCATCGTCCGCGCCTCCCGCTGCATGGCGTGGCACCGGGCCCGGCTTTCCGCCGTCACGCGATCCGACAGCTTCAACTGGCCAAGGGCCTTGCGCGCTGTGGCATGAGCCAGTCCCCAGTCGATCAGGCGGTTCCAGACCGCGAAGAGCCGGTCCTTGGCGGAGGCCTCCGCGGGATAGGGCGCCATCATCGTCTCGGTGAGGTGGGTCTCGATCTCGATGAAGAGCTGGTTGAGCAGATCGTCCTTGGTTGGAAAGTATGTGAACAGCGTGCCCTCGGAAACGCCGGCGGCCTTTGCGATCTTGGCCGTGGACGCGCCCGTGCCAAGGCGAGCGACGAATTCGGCCGCCGCATCCAGCAGCGCCTGTCGCTTTTTTTCACTAAGGGGACGCGCCATGGTTCCGCCTGACAATATTGAGTGAGCAGGCACTCAGTTATATAGGGGGCCGTGAGATCGGTCAAGGTGGTGCAGCCCCTGGACGATGGTCCGGGCCAAGCTGCCCGGAGCAATCAAATGCTTATCCGCCCGTCTGGCCGGCGCCGCCGTGCGCGGCGATGAACATGGCGACGGCCGACCGGCAGTAGGATTCGATTTCGGCGTCGGCCTCTGCTCTCGCCTCGTCGAAGCGTGCGATGATCAGCAGATCGGATCCCTTGATAAGCGCGGCAAACAACCGGGCGGACCCGAGGGGATCGGGCACGTTCAGAGCCGCCTTCGCGTGCAACTGACGCAACAGGGCCTCGATCTGGGCGATGACATAGGCGGGGCCGGCTTCGTACTGGAGC
>NZ_JBXASF010000021.1:0-65424 GCF_058809015.1 Caulobacter sp. GW821-FHT11A05
GTGCAGGCGGCGCCGGCGGCGTCGGCGGGCTCGGCGCGTCCTCGGGGGCGGGCGGCGGAGGCGGCGGTGGCTTCGGCGCGCGAACCGGCGGGGCCGGCGGCGGGGGCGGCGCCTCGGGCGCCAGCATCACGAAGTTGACGGTCGAGAGGCCGCCGGCGGGCATCTCCGGTCCGGTGACCTTGATCAGGGCGACGCGGTCCATGTCGAGGGCCCTGGGCGTGAAGTCGTCGGCGACCGGGTGGCCGTTGATCAGGAACACGACCCCGGCCAGTTCGGCGTCCTTCTTCGGATTGCCGGTCGCGGGGGCCAGCTTCACGATCGGGCGGCCTCGGAAGATGGTGACGTTGCCGGGACGCTTGTCGATGGTGTCGGCGGCGATGTCGATCACCCCCTTCGGGCTCAGGGCGTTCTCCTGGATGGATTGGCGCCAGCTCGAGGCGCGTTCCTTGGCCGGAGCAGCCTGGACGGCCAGGGCGATGGAGCCGGCGCCTAGCGCGGCGACCAGCACGGCGGCGATGGCGACGACGCCGGCCTTGGCGCCGGTTCCGGCTGGGCCGTGGGGCTTGAGGATGGCTTTCAGGCGCATGGCGGTCTTCCTTCCGGCGCCGATGAACGCGGACTGCGGCTCCGGACCGGCGCTGAGACGGAGCGTTTCGATGAGGGTTTCGGCGTAGGCGCGACGGGACGCCGTGTCGGCCTGGCTGAGGGCGATGGCGTCGCAGCGCTCCTCGCGGGCGGCGTTCAGCCGCGCGTGGATCATGGCCATGAAGGGGTTGAACCACATCGCCGCCAGCAGCAGGCCCTCGGCCCAGGCACGCGGGTTGTCGCCGCGCTTGAGGTGGGCCAGCTCATGGCCGCAGATCAGCGCCAGGCGCTGGGTCGGCAGGCGGGTGAGGGCGCGGGGGATGACGATTGCGGGCCGGATGAGGCCGGCCAGCAGCGGGCTGCCGGCGCGATCGGAGGCCTTCAGGCCGGGCGCGCGCACCTTCAGGGCGATGGCCTGGCGCGCCAGTTCGGCCGACAGGGCCGCGTCGTCGAGCGGCTTGGCGGCGCGGACGATCTGGCCGAGCAGGACATGGCGGCGGACCAGCAGACCGACGGCGACCAGGACGCCGAGCAGGATGACGCTGAGCAGCAGCACCGGGCCGAGCAGGACGGCGAGGTCGCCGATCGAACGGAGGGGATCGGCCGCCTCGGGCTTCAGCACGGCGACGTCGCCGGTGTTCAAGGCGTCGATGGCGGCGGTGACCGGCTGCTCCGGCGGGGCCGGGCGGGAGAGGTGCGGCGAGACCAGCACCACGGCGACGACGGCCAGCACCGGGGCCAGCAGGGCCAGGCCCCAGACCCGCTCGCGCAGGCCCGGCGCGCCGGTGATCCGCTCGGTCAGCAGGCCGGCGAGGAGGCCGAGCGCCGCCATCGGCAAGGTGGAGCCCAGGATCAGCAGGGCGAGGGTGACGCCGTTCATGACTTCTCCCCCTTGGCGCCGGCGGGTTCCTCGGCGTTGAGCAGGACCTCGAGTTCACTCAGCTCTTCCGCCGACAGGATGGCGCTGCCGGCGAAGGCCGAGGCGGGCAGGGGGCCTTCGACCTCCAGGAGTTGCCGCATCACCCGGCGCAGCACGCCGCCGAGGATGTCGGCCTTGCCCTGGGCTGCCTCATAGACCGCCAGACCGTGGACCGATCGCCGCACCAGCAGGCCCTTGGCCCGCATCCGCTCCAGCACCGTGCGGGTGGTCGAGCCGGTCCAGTCCAGCGCCTGGGGCAGGGCGGCCTGGATCTCGCGGGCGCTGGCCGCGCCGTCGCGCCAGAAGACCTTGAGGATTTCCAGTTCGGTGTCGGAAGGCGGCTGACCCATCGGGCGACCTCATTGTGCGTCACGGGTACGCTACAAATGTCGCGTCTCGCTGTCAACCGTCACGAACACGGGTTCCCGGCGCCTCTTGAGTGGCGCCCGCTCGCCCCGATTTCGCCATGCAAACAAGGCCATAGAGTCGTTTCTGTGACCGAGTGAGGGAGGCGCGTGTGGCCCATCAGTACGAGTTCGACGGCCAATCGGGCCATGGCTATCGCTACCTGCCGCTCGAAGGGGCCGGCCCGATGTCGCCGACCGGGGCCAACTACCTGTTCGTCAAGATGAAGGGCGGCGATCGCACGGTGGTCTACGCCGGCGAGACCGAATGCCTGCACAAGGGCATCCATTCGGGTTGGGACCGGGCCAAGAAGACCTACGGCGCCAACACCATCCTGGTGCGCCTCAACGTCACCCGCGCCATCCGCAAGGCCGAGCTGGAAGACATCGTCGCCCTGCACAATCCGCCGATGAACGGTGAGGAAGAGTAACACCGGTTCTGGTTGCCTTGACGATACCCCCTCCCTAAGGTCCTCCCTTAGTTGCGTCGGGGGGATTCCGTGGCTTTCGAAGAACAGCTGTCGTTCGATTGGATTCTTGTCGACCATGACGACGGCGCGGCGCCGTCCGCGACCCAGGCGGCCTTTGGCGGTGGTCTCGAGGAGCCGGCCTCCCGGGTGCACGCCGATGACGGCCCCGCGGTCACCGTCAGCCGTCCGGAGCTGGAGTTCGATCCGCCGCCCCTCGCGGGTTCGGCCCTGTTCGGCGCGCGCTTTCTCGCCGGCGCGGCGGGCGACGCGCAGTTCCTGGCCAAGCCGTCATTCAGCGTCGCCCAGGCGGCCCAGCAGCTGACGCGCGACAATCTCTCTTGGAACGGCCAGGGCGTCCTCGGCCAGCCTGTGACGGTATCGGTCAGCTTCACCAGCACGCGCCCCGGATACGCCAACGGGGAAGGCATCACCGGCTTCAGCCGGTTCAGCGCCAGCCAGATCACGGCGGCGACCACGGCGCTGAGCGCCTGGTCCGACGTCGCCGGCATCGCCTTCAACTTTGTCTCCGGCTACTCGAACGCTGGCGACATCCGCTTCGCCAACTACCTCGACGGCAGCGACAACACGGCGGCGTTCGCCTACATGCCCGATTCCGGCAGTCCGTCTGTGTCGCCGTTCGACGACGAGACCTCCGGCGACATCTGGGTCAATCTGGCGGACACTGAGAACAGCAGCCCGGCGCTGGGCGGCTATGGCTTCCTGACCCTGATCCACGAAATCGGTCACGCCATCGGCCTGGATCATCCGGGCGACTACAACGGCGGCGCGCCGACCTACGCCTCCGATGCCGAGTACCTGCAGGACAGCAACCAGTACACGGTGATGAGCTACTTCTACGAGTACGAGACGGGCGCCGACTTTGGCCCGCTGTACCCGGCGACCACCATGCTGCACGACATCGCGGCGGCCCAGCGCCTGTACGGCGCCAACATGACCACCCGGGTCGGCGATACCGTCTACGGCTTCAACGCGACCGCCGGCCGCAGCTGGTTCAGCGCCGCCAACGGCCCGCTGATCTTCGCGGTCTGGGACGCCGGCGGCATCGATACCTTCGACTTCTCGGGCTATAGCCAGATGCAGGTCATAGACCTGCAGCAAGGCGCCTTCTCCAACGTCGGCGGCCTGAAGGGCAACGTCGCCGTCGCCATGGGCGCCGTCATCGAGAACGCCATCGGCGGCTCTGGCTCCGACCTCATCGTCGGCAACGAGGTTGCCAACATCCTGAGCGGCGGCGACAGCGCCGACACCCTGATCGGCCAGGCGGGCAATGACACCCTGACCGGCGGCGACGCCACGGACGTCTTCTGGGTCACCGCCGGAGGGGGCGCGGACGTCATCACCGACTTCACCGTTGGCATCGACGAGCTCGAGGTCACCGGGACAGGCCTGTGGATCAGCAAGGCCCAGGTCGCGGCCGATACCCTGCTGACCTTCACCGGCGGGGTCACGGTGCTGTTGCTCAACGTTCTGGCGGCGGCCCTGACCCTGAACGACGTCAAGGGCTATTCCGAGCCTATCATCGGCACGGCCGGCAACGACACGCTGATCGGCGACAGCGGCGCCGACACCCTCCGCGGCCTGGGCGGCGATGACAGGCTGGACGGCAACGCCGGCGATGACGTCCTCGAGGGCGGCGAAGGCGTTGATACCCTGATCGGCCTTCAAGGCGCGGACACCCTGCGCGGCGGGGCTGGCGACGACACCCTGAATGGTGGCGACGGGGCCGATATCTACGTCGTTGAACTGGCCGGCGGAACCGACCTGGTCACCAGCTGGGAGTGGTCCCAGGACAAGCTGGACATCACCGCCTTCGGCTACTGGCGGACGATGACCAAGACGGCGACGGAGACCATCTTCACCTTCAACGGCGGCGTGGTCATGCGCCTCGCCTGGACCGGCGGCTTCAACGACAACAACTTCATCGGCCGGGTCGCGCCGCCGGCCGTGGTGCTGGACGGCACGGTGGCTGGCGACACCCTGACGGGAGATGCCTGGGCCGACACCCTGCGCGGCCTTGGCGGCGACGACACCCTGCTGGGCCTGGAAGGCGACGATCTGCTGGAAGGCGGCGAGGGCGGCGACCACATCTTTGGCGGGGCCGGGCTGGACGACCTGGTCGGCGGGGCCGGCGACGACGAGCTGGACGCCGGCGTCGACAGCGACACCGACGACCTGGCCGGGGGTGTCGGCAACGACACCTACACCGTGGGCCAGGGCGATGTGGTGGTCGAGCTGGCCGGCCAGGGAACCGACACCCTGCGCACGGCGGCCAACTACTATGTGCTGTCCGACAACATCGAGATCATGGTCGCGCTGGGTGACCAGCAGACCCTGAACGGCAACGGCCTGAACAACACCATGTCGGGCAACAACAACGCCCAGCTGCTGCGGGGCGAGGGCGGCGACGACGTCATCTTCGGCTATGGCGGCGCCGACAGCCTGTTCGGCGGTGACGGCGCTGATGAAATGCACGGCGGCGACGCCAACGACGGCCTGACTGGCAACCTCGGCGACGACCAGCTCTTCGGCGAGGCCGGCGATGACGGCATGTCGGGCCATGGCGGCGGCGACCAGCTGTGGGGCGGCGACGGGGACGACCAGGTCAACGGCGACGGCGGCCTCGACCAGCTGCATGGCGGCATCGGCAAGGACAGCCTGAACGGCGGCGACGACGCCGACAGCCTGTGGGGCGATCAGGGCGACGATATCCTCAGCGGCGGCGCGGCGGCCGACAACCTGACCGGCGGGGCCGGGGCCGACCGTTTCGTCTTCGATACCTTCTCCGGCAACGACACGGTCACCGACTTTGAGGTCGGGGTGGACCAGATCGACCTCACCGCTTTCGGCAACTACCAGTCGGTCGTCCAGGTCGGGGCCCATGCGGACCTGACCATCGCCGCCGGCGTCGTCGTTCGGCTGTTGAACGTCCAGGCCCATACGCTGACGGCCAATAACTTCCGGGGCCTGACCAGCCCGCCGCCGCCCCTGCCGCCGCCGGTTCCGCCGCCGCCGCCCGGGCCCATCCAGCCGGGATCGCAAGGGACCATCACCGGCACGGCCGCGGCCAACACCCTGACCGGAACCGAGCTGTGGGAGACCCTGCAGGGCCTGGATGGCAACGACAGCTTGAACGGCCTGGGCGGGTCGGACCGCCTGGAAGGTGGCGCTGGCGCCGACAAGCTGTATGGCGGCGATGGTGACGATGTGCTGGTCGGGGCTGCCGGCCAGGACACTCTGACGGGCGGGGCCGGTGCGGACCTCTTCGTCATCGGCCTGGGCGATGGGGCCAACACCGTCGCGGACTTCGCGGCTGGCGTGGACAAGCTCGATGTCTCTGCCTTCGGCGGCTACACGAGCAAGACCCAGATGGCGGGCGGGGCCAAGCTGCTCTTCTCCGACGGCTCCTACGTGACCCTGACCGGGGTGCAGGCCTCCAGCCTGACGGACGCGGACTTCATCGGCCTGAGCGCTCCGCCGCCGCCGCCGCCACCCCCTCCGCCTCCGCCTCCGCCTCCGCCACCCCCTCCGCCTCCGCCACCCCCTCCGCCGCCGCCGCCGCCGCCACCACCGCCGCCGCCGCCTCCGGCTGGCCCCGGCTCGGAGCGGACGCTGGTTGGCAACGCTTCGGCCAACACGCTGAACGGCGATGATCGCTGGGACACCCTGCAGGGTCTCGACGGCAACGACACGCTCAATGGCCTGGGTGGTTCCGATCGCCTGGAAGGCGGTCTCGGGGCTGACAAGCTGTTCGGCGGCGACGGGGACGACGTTCTCATCGGCGGCGCGGGTCAGGACACCCTGACCGGCGGGGCCGGCGCCGACATCTTCGTGCTGGCCACCGGCGACGGGGCCAACACCATCGCCGACTTCCAGGACGGAACCGACCTGATCGACATCAGCGGCTACGGCGGGGTCTACAGCTCCATCGTGCAGATGGCGGGCGGGGCGAAGATCGTCTTCGCCGACGGCGGCTACGTCACCCTGACCGGCGTGCAGACCTCCAGCCTGAGCGCGGCCGACTTCATCACCGGCGCGAGCCCGCCACCGCCGCCACCGCCACCACCGCCACCACCGCCACCGCCACCACCGCCACCACCGCCACCGCCTCCACCACCTCCGCCGCCTCCGCCGCCAACAGCGCCCGGTTCGGAGCGGACGCTGACTGGCAATGTCAGCGCCAACACGCTGAATGGCGATGATCGCTGGGACACCCTGCAGGGTCTCGACGGCAACGACACGCTCAATGGCCTGGGCGGTTCCGATCGCCTGGAGGGCGGCCTCGGCGCCGACAAGCTGTTCGGCGGCGACGGGGACGACGTTCTCATCGGCGGCGCGGGTCAGGACACCCTGACGGGCGGCGCCGGCGCGGACATCTTCGTGCTGGCCACGGGCGATGGGGCCAACACCATCGCCGACTTCCAGGACGGAACCGACCTGATCGACATCAGCGGCTACGGCGGGGTCTACAGCTCCATCGTGCAGATGGCCGGCGGGGCGAAGATCGTCTTCGCCGACGGCGGCTACGTCACCCTGACCGGCGTGCTGGCCTCATCGCTCTCGGCGGCCGACTTCATCACCGGCGCCAGCCCGATGCCGGCCGAAGCCCCGAAGGACGACTGGCTGTTCTAAGGCGGAAGGGGAGGGCGCCAGCCTTCCCCACGTCTCCCTCACAGCTTGCTCACACGGTGTTCGACTTTGTGCTTGCCTGTGGAACAAAACGGGAATAGGAACAAAGCCGGAACTTGGAACGGGGAGGCTCGGATGGCCAAGATTGCTCGTGAAACGCTGGCTCTGGCGTCGGTTGTCAGCTTTGTGTGGATGATGTGCTCGCTGGCCTATGTGGCGGCCTGAGTCGGTCTTAAGGATGAACCCGCAGTAGGCGGAGGTTGACGTAGGAACATGGCGGATCTGGCGAACGGCTTTGTCCATTTGCGGGTGCGCTCGGCCTACAGCCTGCTGGAAGGGGCCATCAAGGCCGACAAGACGCCCAAGCTGGCCGCCGCCGAGGGCATGCCGGCCCTGGGCATCGCCGACCGGGCCAACCTGTTCGGCGCCCTCGAATTTTCCGTCGCCGCCAAGGACGCCGGGGTGCAGCCGCTGATTGCCTGCGCCCTGCCGGTCACCGGCATCGGCGAGGGGCCGCCCGAACGATGGGCCCGGACCCCGACCCTGACCCTGATCGCCCAGAACGAGCAGGGCTACCTCAACCTCTCGATCCTCTCCTCGGCCGCCTATCTGGAGATCGACGCAGTCTCCGAGCCGTCGGTGGCCTGGAGCAAGCTCGTTGCCCACAGCGAGGGGCTGATCCTGCTGTCGGGCGGCACGGACGGGCCGGTCGATCCGCTGTTCGCGGCCGGCAAGACGGCCGAGGGCGAGGCAGTCCTGAGCGCCATGAGCGCGGTGTTCGGCGACCGCTTCTACATCGAACTGCAGCGGCACGGCCTGCCGCAGCAGGCGGCGGCGGAACCGGGGCTGGTGGCCTTCGCCTACGCCCATGACGTGCCGCTGGTCGCCACCAACGACGTCTACTACCCCGACCGGTCGATGTATGAGGCGCACGACGCCCTGCTGTGCATCTCCGACGGCGCCTTCGTCGGCCAGGATGAGCGGCGGCGGGTGACGGCTGAACACTACTTCAAGACCGCCGCCGAGATGCGGGCCCTGTTCTCCGACCTGCCGGAGGCCTGCGACCAGACCCTGGAGATCGCCCGCCGCTGCGCCTTCATGGTCAATAAGCGCGACCCGATCCTGCCGCGCTTCGACACCGGGGCCGGCCGCAGCGAGCCGGACGAACTGGCCCACCAGGCGCGCGAGGGGCTCAAGGCCCGGCTGGCCGCCGTCGAACTGGCGGCCCCGGAGGAAGAATACTGGGCCCGGCTGGAGTTCGAGGTCGGCGTCATCCAGCAGATGGGCTTCTCCGGCTACTTCCTGATCGTGTCGGACTTCATCAAATGGGCCAAGGCGCACGGCATTCCCGTGGGGCCCGGACGGGGTTCGGGGGCCGGCTCGCTGGTCGCCTGGTCGCTGACTATCACGGGGTTGGACCCGCTGCGGTTCGGCCTGCTGTTCGAGCGCTTTCTCAATCCGGAGCGGGTGTCGATGCCCGACTTCGATATCGACTTCTGCCAGGAGCGGCGGGGCGAGGTGATCACCTACGTCCAGCAGAAGTACGGCGACGACAAGGTCGCCCAGATCATCACCTTCGGCACCCTTCAGGCCCGGGCCGTGGTCCGCGACGTCGGCCGGGTGATGCAGCTGTCGCTGGGGCTGGTCGATCGCCTGGCCAAGATGATCCCCAACAACCCGGCCAACCCCACGACCCTGGCCCAGGCCATCGAGATCGAGCCGCGCCTGAAACAGGCCCGGGACGAGGACGAGCAGGTCGGGCTGTGCCTGGGTGTCGCCCTGCGGCTGGAAGGCCTCTACCGCAATGCCTCCACCCACGCCGCCGGGGTGGTCATCGGCGACCGGCCGCTGGTCGAGCTGACGCCGCTGTACAAGGACCCGCGCTCGGACCTGCCGGCCACCCAGTTCAACATGAAGTGGGTCGAGAGCGCCGGGCTGGTGAAGTTCGACTTCCTGGGCCTCAAGACCCTGACGGTCATCGACCGCGCGCTGAAGCACATGGCCAAGCGCGGCGCGGCCATCGACATCGAGACCCTGCCGCTCGACGACGCCGCCTCCTACGACCTGATGAGCTCGGGCCAGACGGTCGGGGTGTTCCAGCTGGAAAGCCAGGGCATGCGCGACACCCTGCGCAAGCTGCGGCCGGGCAGCCTGGAAGAGGTCACCGCCATCATCTCCCTCTATCGGCCGGGGCCGATGGACAACATCGACAGCTTCGTCGACTGCAAGTTCGGCCGCAAACCCATCGACACCCTGCATCCGACCCTGGAGCCGGTGCTGAAGGAGACCTACGGCATCGTCGTCTACCAGGAACAGGTGATGCAGATCGCCCAGATCCTGGCCGGCTACAGTCTGGGCGAAGCCGACCTCCTGCGCCGGGCCATGGGCAAGAAGAAGCCCGAGGAGATGGTCGCCCAGAAGGTCCGCTTCGTGGCCGGGGCGGAAGGCAAGGGCGTCGATCCGAACCAGGCCAAGTCGATCTTCGACCTGGTCGAGAAATTCGCCGGCTACGGCTTCAACAAGTCCCACGCCGCCGCCTACGCCCTGATCAGCTACCAGACCGCCTGGCTCAAGGCCAACGCGCCTGTCGAGTTCATGGCCGCGTCGATGAGCCTCGACATCTCCAACACCGACAAGCTGGCGGTCTTCTACCAGGACGCCCGCCGCTCGAACGTGCCGGTGCGGGCCCCGGACGTGAACCGCTCGGGCGCCGACTTCGAGGTCGAGGACGGCGAGGTGCTCTATGCCCTTGGCGCGGTGCGCAACGTCGGTCTGTCGGCCATGGAGCATCTGGTCGAGGTTCGCAACGAAGGCGGGCCGTTCAAGGACATCTTCGACGTCGTCGAGCGGGTCGATCCCCGGCAGGTCAACAAGCGGGCGCTGGAGGGTCTGGCGCGGGCCGGGGCCTTCGACAGCATCCATCCCAGCCGAGGCCAGATCGTCGCCGGCGCCGATGTGCTGATCGCCCACGGCCAGGCCCTGGCCGCCGACCGGGCGTCGTCGCAGGAGAGCCTGTTCGGCGGAGAACAGACCGAGGCCTCGCGGCCGCGCCTGCCCAAGGTCGAGCCCTGGGACCAGATCCGCCGCCTCGACGAGGAACTGGCCGCCGTCGGCTTCTACCTGACCGGCCACCCGCTGGAGGACATGGTCGAGGTGCTGCGCCGCCGGCGGGTGACCCTGCTGCAGGACGCCCTGCCTGAGGCCGAGGCCGGCCGCGACGCCTTCAAGATGGCCGGCATCGTGCGCCGCCGCCAGGAACGGGCCAGCCAGAGCGGCGACAAGTTCGCCTTCGTCTCGATGTCCGACCCGACCGGCGAGTATGAAGTGCTGTTTCCGCCTGAGGCCCTGCGCAAGTGCCGTGAGGTGCTGGAGCCCGGCAAGGCGGTGGTCATCCGTGTTCGCGCCAAGTCCAAGGACGGCGAGGTCCGCTTCTTCGGCGACGACGCCGAGCCGGTCGACAAGTCCCTCGAAGCCGTGGCGGCCGGCCTGCGGGTCCATGTCTCGGCCGGCTCGACAGAGATCGACAGCCTGCGGCAACGGTTGACCCGCGCCGCCTCCCAACGCGGCGGCGAAGTGATCCTGGTCGCCGGCATCGGCGGCGGTCGCGAGATCGAGATGAAGCTGCCGGGTTTCTATTCGCTGGACGCCTCGCTGCGCGGGGCGCTGAAAACCGCGCCGGGCGTGGCCTACCTGGAGGATGTCTGATGATGATGAAGCGATGGGTGGGCGCTGTGTTGGCGGGCGCCATGACGGTGTCGGCGAACGCGGCCCAGGCGCAAATTTACGATGTCTGGAACGTGCAGGGGCTGAACAAGACCTGCGACGAGAATCGCGAGGTCTGCACCTACTTCATTCTCGGCGTGGTGGAAGGTCTGATCAGCATGCAGGCCGAAGCCCTCAGGGCGGACCAGAAGCCGCCGGAGTTCTGCATTCCGGAGAACATCTCTTTCGGGGGAACCATTCTGGTGTTCACCAACGGTCTGAGGGATCACGCCGAGTGGCATACGCGGGAGCATTCCAGCAGCGACGCCATTCTCAAGATCGGTCAGGAAAAGTTCGGCGACTGTTCCAAGCCCTATAAGGAATCGGCGACCCAATAGGCTTCTCGCGGCCGGCGGCTTGCATTTGCCGCTCATTCCGCCTATGTCCCCCGCCCATCACGCACGCGGGCGTTCGGGCCGGCCGGGGAGACATCCCGACCGATCCGTTCCGGTCTGGGCCGATCGGCCTGGAATTGCCCGCGGAGGCGATAACCGGAAAAAGGATCCGATACAGACCATGGCTCTGCCTGAATTCTCCATGCGCCAGCTGCTCGAAGCCGGCGCCCACTTCGGCCACCAGACCCACCGCTGGAACCCGAAGATGGACCGCTTCATCTTCGGCTCGCGCTCGAACATCCACATCATCGACCTGTCGCAGTCGATTCCGCTGCTGCACCAGGCCCTGGTGAAGGTGCGTGAAGTCGCCGCCGCCGGCGGTCGCGTGCTGTTCGTCGGCACCAAGCGCCAGGCGTCCGACCCGGTGGCTGAAGCCGCCAAGCGCTGCGCCCAATACTACGTCAACCACCGCTGGCTCGGCGGCACCCTGACCAACTGGCGCACCATCTCGGGTTCGATCGCCCGCCTGCGCGAGCTGGAAGGCCTGCTGGAAGGCGAAGGCGGCGGCCGCGGCAAGAAGGAACGCCTCAGCCTGCAGCGCGAAATGGACAAGCTTGAACTGTCGCTTGGCGGCATCAAGGCCATGGGCGGCATCCCCGACATCATGTTCGTGATCGACACCAACAAGGAAGCGATCGCGATCCAGGAAGCCCGCAAGCTGAACATCCCGGTCATCGCCATCCTCGACACCAACTGCGACCCGGACGGCATCACCTACCCGATCCCGGGCAACGATGACGCCGCCCGCGCCATCCAGCTGTACGTCGACCTGATCGCCGACGCCGTCCTCGACGGCATGGCCGCCGGTCAAGCCGCCTCGGGCGTCGACCTCGGCGCCCAGATCGCGCCGATGGAGCCGACCCTGGCCCGCGAGCTGACCCCGGAACCGGTGGTTGAAGCCGCCGCTCCGGAAGCCCCGGTCGCTGAAGAAGCTCCGGCCGTTGAAGCCGCGGCCGAAGAAGCCCCCGCCGCCGAAGCCGTCGCTGAAGAGGCTCCCGCCGCCGAAGCCGCTGCCGAAGAAGCCCCGGCCAGCGACGAGCCGGCCGCCAACTGATTTCGGAGCCCTCCCGGTGCTCCGGGGGGGACCTGAACTTTCCCTTCCGCAGCCGGGCCCGCAAAGGCCCGGCTGCATCCCTATTTAAGAACTCGAACTGGAGGACTGAACATGGCGGAAGTCACCGCTGCCCTCGTCAAGGAACTGCGCGAAAAGTCCGGCGCCGGCATGATGGACTGCAAGAAGGCGCTCGTCGAAAACAACGGCGACATGGAATCGGCCACCGACTGGCTGCGCTCCAAGGGCCTCTCCAAGGCCGCCAAGAAGGCCGACCGCGCCGCCGCTGAAGGCCTGGTCGCCGTCGCCCTGCAGAAGGACGGCGCCGGCATGTCGGGCGCGGTCATCGAGCTGAACGCCGAAACCGACTTCGTGGCCCGCAACGACCTGTTCCAGGCCGCCGCCCGCAAGGTCGCGGCCGTCGCCCTCGGGACCGACGGCGACGTCGAGTCCGTGCGCGCCGCCAAGACCGCCGACGGCGAAGTCGTCGCCGACATGGTCACCAACCTGATCGCCACCATCGGCGAGAACATGGCCGTGCGTCGCTCGGCCAAGTTCAGCGTCGCCAAGGGCTCGGTCTCGGCCTACGTCCACAACGCCGTCGCCCCGGAACTGGGCAAGATCGGCGTGCTGGTCGCCCTGGAAGGCGATGGCGACCAGGCCACGCTGCAGGAACTCGGCCGCAAGATCGCCATGCATGTGGCCGCCACCAACCCGCTGTCGCTGTCGTCGGAAGACCTCGACCCGGCGGCGGTGGAGCGCGAGCGCGCCGTCCTGACCGAGAAGGCCAAGGAAGAAGGCCGTCCGGAAAACATGATCGCCAAGATCGTCGACGGCCAGATCTCCAAGTTCCAGCGTGAAGTCGTGCTGCTCGAGCAGCCCTTCGTCATGAACCCCGACCAGACCATCAAGGCGCTGGTCGCCGAAGCCGGCGCGACCATCAAGGGTTTCGTCCGCCTGGGCCTGGGTGAAGGCGTCGAAAAGGCCGATGCGCCTGATTTCGCCGCTGAAGTGGCCTCGATGACCGGCGGGAACTGATCCGTCTGTTACCGAACTAAAGAGGGCGCTCCCGGCTGACGCTGGGGGCGCCCTTGGTTTATGTAGATTTCCCGACTCGCTGGAGCAGGTCTGCTCCAGCTTCTTTGTTGTCGCGCGTTTGTTCCGATAACCGGTTCCCACTTATCGGAACGCACTCTGAAGGGCCCTCCGGCATGTCCAAGCTGCGTTACAAGAAGGTCCTGCTGAAGGTGTCGGGCGAGGTGCTGATGGGCGAGACCGCCTTCGGCATCGACATGCCCACGGTCGAGGCCGTGGCCCAGGACATCAAGCAGGTGGTCGAGGCGGGCGTCGAGCTCAGCCTGGTGATCGGCGGCGGCAACATCTTCCGTGGCATGGCCGGGGCCGCCAAGGGCATGGAGCGGGCCAGCGCCGACTACATGGGCATGCTGGCCACCGTCATGAACGCCCTGGCCATGCAGGACGCCCTGGAGCGCATCGGGGTGCAGACCCGGGTGCAGTCGGCCATCCCCATGCCGACCGTCTGTGAGCCGCTGATCCGTCGTCGGGCCCAGCGGCATCTGGAAAAGGGCAGGGTGGTGATCTTCGCCGCCGGCACCGGCAACCCCTTCTTCACCACCGATTCCGGCGCCGCCTTGCGCGCCGCCGAGATGCAGAGCGACGCCCTGTTCAAGGGCACCAGCGTCGACGGCGTCTACACGGCCGACCCGAAGAAGGACAAGACGGCCACCCGCTACGACCGTCTGACCTATCACGAGGTGCTGGCCCAGGACCTGAAGGTCATGGACGCCTCCGCCATCAGCCTGATGCGCGAGAACAAGATCCCGATCGTGGTGTTCTCGATCCGCGAGCGGGGCAACCTGCTCAAGGTGCTGCACGGCCAGGGCGTGCACACCGTGATCACCGAAGACTCCTGATATACAACACGCTCAAGAACGGGAACCGCGCGGCGGCTTGACGGGATCTGAAAACCCCGTCCGCTATCGTCGGCGGCGAGAAGAGGATTTGAAGACCATGGCCAATGGCGAAAAACCGGTCGTCGCGACCTACTCCAGCCGGATGACCAAGGCGGTCGCCGCCCTGAAGGAAGAATTCAGCAGCCTGCGCACCGGCCGCGCCTCGGCCAGCCTGCTCGACCAGGTCATGGTCGACGCCTATGGCTCGACGGTGCCTCTGAACCAGGTCGGTTCGGTCAGCGTGCCCGAGCCGCGCTCGATCAGCGTCAGCGTCTGGGACAAGGGCGTCGTGGTTTCAGTCGAGAAGGCCATCCGCTCGGCCGGCCTGGGCCTGAACCCCGTCGTCGAGGGCACCAACCTGCGCATCCCGATCCCGCCGCTGACCGAGGATCGCCGCAAGGACCTGGTCAAGATCGCTGGCAAATACGCCGAGCAGCAGAAGATCGCCGTCCGCAACGTCCGCCGCGACGCCATGGACGACATCAAGAAGGCCCAGAAGGACACGGTGATCACCGAGGACGAGCAGAAGAAGCTCGAAACCGAGGTCCAGAAGACCACCGACGACCACGTCCACAAGATCGACGAAGCCTTGAAAATCAAGGAACAAGAGATCATGCAGGTCTGATTGTCCGGACGCGCGCGGGACTCCGGATGAGACAGGGAAAGTGATGCCCCCAAAGGATGGTGCAACGCAGCGGGGACAAGTCCCGGCCGGGGACCCGGTCGAGGGCCTGCACGTCGCCATCATCATGGACGGCAACGGCCGCTGGGCGAAGCGACGCGGGCTGCCGCGCACGCTGGGCCACCGCGAGGGCGTCAAGGCGTTGAAACGCACCGTCGAGGGGGCGCCGGACATCGGCGTCACCACCCTGACCGTGTTCGGCTTCTCGACCGAGAACTGGCGCCGGCCGATGGCCGAGGTCAGCGAGCTGATGAACCTGCTCAAGGCCTATGTTGAGAGCGATCTCGACCGGCTGGCCCGCGAGGGGGTCAAGGTCACCATCCTGGGCCGCCGCACCGGCCTGCGCCCCGACATCCTCGAGATCATCGAACGGGCCGAGCGGCGCACCGAGAACAACACCCGTTTCCGCCTGCAGGTGGCTTTCAACTATGGCGGCCAGGCCGACCTGGTCGATGCCGCCCGCAAGTTCGCCGAGGCCGTCGCCCGGGGCGAGGCGCGCCCGGAAGACCTCGACGAGCAGCTGTTCGAGAGCCATCTCTCGACCTCCGGCGTTCCGGCCCCGGACGTCATTGTCCGGACCAGCGGGGAACGGCGCATCTCCAACTTCCTTCTATGGGAATGCGCCTACGCCGAACTCGTCTTCCAGGACGTCTACTGGCCCGACTATGGCCCCGATCACCTTGCCGCCGCGGTCGGGGAATTCCGCTCACGCGAGCGACGCTACGGCGGAGTGACGACCAATGACGTCCTCGCCACAGGCTAAGCGTTTCGACTGGAAGAACCTGCGGGTTCGATTGATCTCCGCCTTCGCCATCATTCCGGCGGTGGCGCTCGCCGTCTGGCTGGGCGGCTGGACCTACACCGTGCTGATCTGCATCGTCGGCGCCCTGCTGGCCCGCGAGTGGGGGCGGCTGGTGGCCCCCTCGGCCCCGATCCGCGTCGGCTTCATCATCGGCGCCAGCGTCATCACCGCCATCGTCCTGGCCCATGTCGCCGGCCTGGCCAGCCACGGCGACTGGCCGCACGCCGAGCGGTATTGGGTGGCCGCCTGGGGCGCCATCCTGGTCGGCTGCGGCCTGACCACCCTGGTGGCCTTCCGCCTGACCGCCCACGTCCCCGACGCCGCCTACGGCGTCATCTACATCGCTCCGGCCGGCATCGCGATGGTCTGGCTGCGCGACATGCCCGAGGGCGCGCCCTGGACGGTCTATCTGTTCGCCGTCACCTGGTGGACCGACATCATGGCCTTCGCCGTCGGCAGCACGCTGAAGGGCCCAAAGCTGTGGCCGCGCTTCTCGCCCAACAAGACCTGGAGCGGCTTCTGGGGCGGCCTGGGCGGCGCCATGCTGACCGGGGCCATCGTGCTGGCCATCTCCATCGCCTTCGGCCACCGCTTCATCGGCTTCCCGGGCGCGGTCTTCGTCGGCCTGCTGACCGGCCTGGCGACCATGGCCGGCGACCTGTGGGAATCGATGCTCAAGCGCCGCTTCGGAGTGAAGGACACCGGCGGCATCATCCCCGGCCACGGCGGCATGCTGGACCGGGTCGACGGGCTGATGTTCGCCGTCATGGTGGTGGCCGCCGCGCGTCTCGTACAGCATTGGGGTTGGGGGATTTGACCCGTACCGTCACCATCCTGGGCTCCACGGGCTCGATCGGCGTCTCGACGCTGAGCCTGTTCGAGGGCTCGGGCGCGCAGGTCGAGATCATCGCCCTGACCGCCGGCCGCAATGTCGAAAAGCTGGCCGAGCAGGCGCGGAAATGGCGGCCCCGACTGGCGGTGATCGAGGACGAGAGCCTGCTGCCGGTGCTGCGCGAGCGGCTGGCCGGCTCGGGCATCGAGACCGCCGCGGGCACGGCCGCCGTCAAGGCCGCCGCCGAGCTGGACGCCGAGTGGGTGATGTCGGCCATCGTCGGCTCCGCAGGTCTGGCCCCGACCCTGGCCGCCGCCCGCCGCGGCGCCATCGTGGCGCTGGCCAACAAGGAAAGCCTGGTCTGTGGCGGTCCGGGCGTGCTGGAGGCGGCGCGCCGGGCCGGCGGGGTAATTATCCCCGTCGATTCCGAGCATTCGGCCATCTTTCAGGTGCTGCAGGACCCCTGCCGGGACAAGGTTCGCCGCCTGATCCTCACCGCCTCGGGCGGGCCGTTCCGGACCTGGACCTACGAGGCCATGCGCGCGGTGACGCCCGAACAGGCCGTCGCCCACCCCAACTGGAGCATGGGCGCCAAGATCAGCGTCGATTCGGCGACCATGATGAACAAGGGCCTGGAGATGGTGGAGGCCAGCTACCTGTTCGCCACCCCGGAGAACCAGATCGACATCGTCGTCCATCCGCAGTCCATCATCCATTCCATGGTCGAATACACGGACGGATCGACATTGGCCCAGCTGGGACCGCCGGACATGCGCAGTCCGATCGCCTGCGCCTATGCCTGGCCGGACCGGCTGTCCTGGCCGGCCGCGCCGCTCGATCTGGCCGCCATCGGCCAGCTGACCTTCGAGGCGCCGGACCTCAAGCGGTTCCCCGCCATCGCCATCGCCCGCGAGGCCTTGCGCATGGGCGGTCACGCCCCCGCCGCAATGAACGCCGCTAATGAGGTGGCGGTCGGGGCCTTCCTTGACCGCCGTATCGGGTTTCTTGATATTGCCGGGTCCGTCCAGGACACCCTGGATCGCCTCAATGGCGGCTGGGAGCTGAGCGACCAGTTGGGGGGCGACGAACTGGAGGCTGCCATGATCATCGACGCCAGCGCCCGGCGCGTGGCCACCGAGGTCGTCAGTCGCCTCGCCGCCGCGCACGCGGCGTAGGGGCAGACTATGTCGGGCGTCGTCTCCTTCATTCCCGTGGCCCTGCTGGCCTTCGTCTTCGTGCTCGGCATCGTCGTGGTCGTGCACGAGCTTGGCCACTACTGGGCGGGGCGGGTTTTCGACACCGAGATCGATCGCTTCTCGATCGGCTTCGGCAAGCCGCTGTTCTTCTGGCGCGACAAACAGGGTGTCCAGTGGCAGGTCGGCTGGCTGCCGCTGGGCGGCTATGTCCGCTTCGCCGGCGACGAGAACGCCGCCAGCGTGCCCGATCAGGACGATCTGCAGGCCCTTCGTCAGGCGGTCATCGAGACCCGGGGCGAGGCGGCGCTGGGACGCTACTTCCAGTTCAAGCCCCTGTGGCAGCGGGCGATCATCACCGCCGCCGGGCCAATCGCCAACTTCCTCCTGGCCATCGTGCTGTTCGCCGGCCTGGCCATGGCCGTCGGCGAGACCACCTACGAGCCCAAGGTCCGCATCAGCGAGCCGGCCGGCCCGGCCGCCGTGGCCGGCATCCGCGACGGCGACGTCATCCAGCGCATGAACGGCACGCCGATTCGCAGCTTCGTCGACCTTGTGGTGTTTACCCGCAGCCACGCCGGCGCGCCGGTCACCATCGAGCTGACCCGCGACGGCGCGCCGCTGACCGTCACCGCGACGCCGGTGCTCAGCGAGATCAACGACCGCATCAACGGCCACATCAAGGTCGGCATGTTGGGTCTGGGCGCCCACCCCGACATGAAGGTCGAGCGCCGCCACCTGAATCCGGTTGAGGCCGTCGGGTATGGCGCCAGCCAGACCTGGAACACCCTCAGCATGACGGTCAGCTATCTGAGCAAGGTGGTCACTGGCAAGATTCCGGCCGACCAGATCGGCAGCCTGCTCGGCATCGGCAACACTGCCGGAAAGATGGCCCAGGCCGGCGCCGAGGGCGCGCCCAACGCCGCCTGGGGCCTGCTCGGCGCGCTCGTCGCCCTGCTCAGCCTGGCGGCCTACCTGTCGATCAGCGTCGGCTTCATGAACCTGTTGCCGTTGCCGGTTCTCGACGGCGGCCACCTGGTTTTCTATGCCTACGAGGCCGTGGCCCGGCGGCCACTTCCGGTGCGTATCCAGGCCGTTTCGTACCGCCTTGGTCTTGCCTTGCTCGTCGGTTTCATGTTGTTCGCCACCTGGAACGACCTCCAGCGGCTGCGTGTGTTCACTTTCCTGGGCGACCTCTTCTCGTGAGCTCGTTCGTATCCTTGATGGCAGACCTCATGATGCATTCTCGACGCCACGGCGCCGCCGTCCTCACGGGCCTGGCCCTGCTGATGGGATCGACGGCCCTGATGACGCCGGCGGTCGCTTTCGCCCAGACCCAGACGGGCGTGGTGCAGCGCATCGTCGTCATCGGCAATGAGCGGATCGAAGCCTCGACCATCGCCTCCTACATCCCGATCCAACCGGGTGAGCAGGTCGATTCGGCGCGAATCGACCTGGCGCTGAAGACCCTGTTCCGCACCGAACTGTTCGCCGACGTGAAGATTGACCTGCAGGGCGGCGACCTGAACGTCCGGGTGGTCGAAAACCCGATCATCAACAAGGTGGTCTTCGAGGGCAATTCCTCGGTCAAGGACGACAAGATCAAGGAAGAGCTGAGCATCCGGCCGCGGGGCATCTTCACCCGCGCCAAGGTTCAGTCCGACGTCCAGCGCATCATCGAACTCTACCGCCGCTCGGGCCGCATCTCGGCGACCGTGACGCCCAAGGTGGTCGAGCTGCCGCAGAAGCGCGTCGACCTGATCTTCGAAATCAACGAAGGCCCCAAGAGCGGCGTCCTCGACGTCAACTTCCTGGGCAACGAGCAGTTCTCCGACGGCGACCTGGCGGATGTGGTCGTGACCAAGGAGAGCGCCTGGTACAAATTCCTGTCGACCAACGACAACTACGACCCCGACCGCCTCGAGTACGACAAGGAGCAGCTGCGCAAGCACTACCGCAACCGCGGCTACTACGACTTCCGCGTCGTCTCGGCCGTCGCCGAGCTGGCCCCCAACCGCAACGGCTTTGTGGTCACCTACACGCTCGAAGAGGGCGTGAAGTACAAGTTCGGCAAGATCAGCGTCGAGACCGAGCTGAAGAAGCTCGACGGCACCGTGCTGGAGCAGCTGCTGCCGATCCGGGCTGGCGAGATCTATCAGGACGAGAAGATCGAGCAGGCAACCGACGCCCTGACCTTCGCGGCCGGCGCCGCCGGCTTCGCCTTCGTCGACGTCCGCCCGCGCTACGTGCCCAACCGCGAGACCCGCACGGTCGACGTGGTGTTCTCGGTGCGTGAAGGCCCGCGCGTCTACATCGACCGCATCGACATCGTCGGCAACAACCGCACCCTCGACTCGGTCATTCGCCGCGAGATGCTGGTGTCCGAGGGCGACGCCTACAACCGCGTCTACGTCGACCGCTCCAAGAGCCAGATCCGTGGGCTTGGCTACTTCAAGGAAGTCGACATCGAGGAAGTGCCGGGCACGGCGCCCGACCGCACCGGCCTGCGGGTCAAGGTCGAAGAACAGCCGACCGGCGAACTGTCGTTCAGCGCCGGCTACAGCTCGGTTGACCAACTGATCATCGACCTGGGCATCTCGGAGCGGAACTTCCGCGGCCGGGGCCAGAACCTGCGCGCCCGCATCTCGGTCGGCTCGCTGCGCCAGCAGGTGGACTTCTCGTTCACCGAGCCACGCTTCCTGGGCCGCGACCTGCTGGCCGGGATCGATCTCTACACCTACCGCTACGATTTCAGCCAGCAGACCGCGTTCGACACCTCCTCCACCGGTATGAACCTGCGCGTCGGCTTCCCGCTGACGTCCAACGCCTCGATGGGCCTGCGCTACGTCCTGCGCAGTGACGACGTGCAGGTGGCCGACACGCTTTGCACCGGTGGTTCCGTCTCGGCCACGCTCTGTGACCAGCGCGGCTCGAACATCACCTCCTCGCTCGGCTACACCGTGCGCCTCGACCGCCGGAACGACCCGCAACGGCCGACCCGCGGCTTCTATGTCGAATTGTCGCAGGACCTGGCCGGTATCGGCGGCGACGTGAACTACCTGCGCACTGAAACCAGCGCTGGCTGGTACTACGGCTTCAACAAGGACTTCATTTTCAGCGCCACCGGATCGGCCGGCTACACCGCCGGCTGGCGTGGCGACACGGTGCGGATCAACGACCGCTTCTACAAGGGCGGCAACACCTTCCGCGGCTTCGAGACGGCCGGTATCGGCCCGCGTGACACGGCCAAGGATCGCGGCGACGCCTTGGGCGGCAAGATGTACGCCATCGGCACGGCCGAACTGACGGTGCCGACCTTCCTGCCAGAGCAGTACGGCATCAAGGCTTCGCTGTTCACTGACATCGGCACGGTCGGCCTGCTGGACGACGTCGATCGCCAGACCTCGCCGGGCGTGTTCGATCCGGCCATCAAGGACGACCTCGGCCTGCGCGCCTCGGCCGGCCTGTCGATCCACTGGCGCTCGCCCATGGGGCCGATCCGCTTCGACTTCAGCCAAGTTTTGGCCAAAGAAGACTACGACAAGACCGAAACGTTCCGGTTCTCCACCTCCACAAGGTTCTGACCTCTCATGCACATCAAGTCCCTCGCGGCCCGCGCTCTCGGCGCGGTCGCCGTTCTGGCCTTCGCCAGCGCCGCCGCCGCCCAGACAGCTCCGCCGAAGCCGGCGGGTCCGGCCCCGCTGCCGATCACCCACGGCGCCCCCGTCGCCGGCATCTGCGTCTGGAACATCGGCACCGCGCTCGAGAATTCGAACGCCGGCAAGGGGCTGCTGAACAGCCTCAACACGATGAAAAACAACGTCAACTACGAGCTGACGAACGCCAACAACGCGCTGCAGGCCAAGCAGAAGAAGTTCGCCGAGGACGCCCGTAAGCCCGACGCCGACGCGCTGGCCCTCAACAAGACCAAGCTGGACCTCGATTCCGAGGGCGCCAACCTGGAAGGCCGCCTGAACCTGCGTCAGGCCGAGCTGGAGCGCACGCGCAACGAGGCGCTGGGCGCCTTCTCGCGGCTGATGGACCCGCTGGTCATCCAGGCCTACCAGGCCAAGCAGTGCAGCATTCTGCTGCCCGACAGCTCGGCCGTGCTCTACAACCCGGCCATGGACATCACCCCGGCCGTGGTTGCGGCCGCCAACGCCAAGGGCCAGAATGTCCCGGTGACCTACAAGGTGTTGGGCAAGCTTCCGGCTCCCGCCACCGCGCCTGCTCAGCCGGCCGTCCCGGCCGCGCCGAAGCCGAAGACCAACTGATCCGGCTGACCTGAGATTCAGGGGTCGGATTCGAGGAATTGATGCCCGATCCCCGTTTCTTTGAGGCCCTGGGGCCGTTTTCCCTCAGGCAACTTTCCGAAGTGACCGGCGCCCGGATCGTTTCCGGGCCCGGAGACCTGCTGATTACCGAGGCCGCGCCGCTCAACCGCGCCGGCCCAACCGCCATCGCTTTCGCAACCGATCGCAAACGGGTGGCCGAGCTGCAGGCCAGCGCAGCCGGCGCCTGTTTCGTGCCCGCGGCGTTGGCCGACGCCGTGCCCGAGGGCTGCGTCGCCCTGGAAACCCGCTTTCCGCAGGCGGCCTGGGCCCAGGCCGCCGAAGCCCTCTGCCAGCCCATCCTGCAGCCTGCCGCAAGCGACTGGATCGACGCCACGGCCGTTGTCGAGGCCGATGTGATCATCGGGCCGGGCGTCGTTGTCGGCCCCGGTGCGCGAATCGGCCAGGGTACTCACCTGGGACCCGGCGCCGTCATCGGTCCGGGCGTCTCCATCGGCCGTCATTGCCGGATCGGGGCGAGAGCCGTGGTCGGCTTCGCCCTGGTCGGCGACCATGTCTCCATCCACGCGGGCGGCGTCATCGGAGAGGCGGGATTTGGCGCCGCGGGCGGACCGGCCGGCGTCGTCGACGTGCCGCAGATGGGCCGGGTGATCCTGCAGGACCATGTGACGATCGGGGCCCATTCATGCGTCGATCGCGGCGCCTATGACGACACGGTCGTCGGCGAGAACACCAAAGTCGACAACCTGGTCCACATCGCCCACAACGCCCGCGTCGGACGCAACTGCGTGATGGCCGCCTACGTCGGCATCTCCGGTAGTGCGGTGATCGGCGACGGAGTGGCGTTCGGCGGCCGGGGCGGCGTCGCCGACCATGTGGTGGTCGGCGACGGCGCCAGCATCGGCGGCGGCTCGAGCGTCATTCGCGATGTTCCGGCCGGCGAGGTATGGAGCGGATATCCGGGGCGCCCGCTCCGGGAATTCTTGAGGGAGACGGTCTGGGTCGCCAACGCGGCCCGCCGGAAGGGGACGACCAAGCCATGACCACGGCAGACCAGCCAGCAGCCGGCGGCGACATCGACATCACCGAGATCCTCAAGCGGATCCCGCACCGCTATCCCTTCCTGCTGGTCGATCGCTGCGAAGAGTTCGTGGCCAACACCTCGATCGTCGGCATCAAGTGCGTGACCTTCAACGAGCCCTTCTTCCAGGGCCACTTCCCCGGCCATCCGGTGATGCCGGGCGTGCTGATCGTCGAGGCCCTGGCCCAGACCGGCGCGATCATGATGTCCAAGTCGATGGATATCGATATCTCCAACATGGTCATCTACTTCATGTCGATCGACGGGGTGCGGTTCCGCAGCCCGGTGAAGCCGGGCGACGTGCTGCGCATGCATGTCGAGGTCACCCGCGTGCGGGGCGACATCTTCAAGTTCAAGGGCAAGGCGCTGGTGAACGGCAAGGTCTGCGCCGAGGCCGAGTTCGCCGCCATGAAGGCCATGGTGGGCTGATGACCACCATCCACCCCACGGCGATCGTCGATCCGGCTGCCCAGCTGGGCGAGGCGGTCGAGATCGGGCCCTTCTGCATGGTCGGGCCGGACGTCACCCTGGGGCGCGGCTGCAAGCTGCGCAGCCATGTGGTGCTGGAGGGCGTCACCACCCTGGGCGAGGATTGCGTGCTGCATCCCTTCGTCAACCTCGGCGGACCGCCGCAGCACCTGGGCCACAAGGGCGAGCCGACGCGGCTCGACGTCGGGGCCCGCAACATCTTCCGCGAGAACGTCTCGATCCACACCGGCACGGTGATGGGCCACGGCGTCACCAAGGTCGGCGACGACTGCCTGTTCATGGTCAGCGTCCACGTCGGCCATGACGCGGTGATCGGCAACCGGGTCACCCTGGCCCCCAGCGTCGCCATCGGCGGCCATGCGGAGGTGGCCGATTTCGTCTTCCTCGGCGGGCTGGCGGCGGTGCACCAGTTCAGCCGCATCGGCCGTTCGGCCTTCATCGGCGGCGGCGGCATCGTCACCAAGGATGTCATCCCCTACGGCTCGGTGTGGGGCAACCACGCCCACCTCGAAGGGCTGAACCTGATCGGTCTGAAGCGGCGAGGCTTCGACCGGGAGCGGATCAACGCCATGCGCGCCGCCTACCGCCTCCTGTTCGCCGACGAGGGCACCTTCCAGGAGCGGCTCGAGGACGTGGCCGAGACCTATTCCGACATTCCCGAGGTGGTCGAGATCCTCGATTTCATCCGGGTCGACGCCAACCGCGCCCTCTGCCTGCCCCGCCGCGAGACGTGAGACCTTGAAGAAGCTGGGATTGATCGCCGGGGCCGGCGGCCTGCCGGCCGAGATCGCCGACCACTGCCGCAAGGCCGGACGGCCCTATTTCGTCATCCGTCTCAAGGGCATCGCCGACGACGCCACCATCGGCCATCCGTCGGAAGAGGTCGGGCTGGCCGAGCTCGGAAAGTGCTTCAAGGTGCTCAAGCGCGAGACGTGCGAGGCCGTCTGCTTCGCCGGCCTCGTCGCCCGCCCGGATTTCTCGGCCCTCAAGCCCGACATGCGGGGCATGGCCGCCCTGCCGGGGATCATCGCCGCCGCCCGCCACGGCGACGACGCCCTGCTGCGCCGGGTGCTGGAGGAGTTCGCCAAGGAGGGCTTCGCCATCGAAGGGGTGCATGAGGCGGTCGGGGCCATGACCCTGCCGCTCGGCCTGCTGGGCAAACACAGTCCCGCCGCAGAGCATAAGGCGGATATTGAACGGGCGCTGGAGGTGGCCAAGGCGATCGGCCAACTCGACGTCGGCCAGGGCGCTGTGGTCTGCAACGGCCTGGTTCTGGCCGTTGAGGCGCAGGAAGGCACCGACGCCATGCTGCGCCGTGTCGCCGAGCTGCCGGTCGCCCTGCGGGGCGTGCCGGGGGCTTTCAAGGGCGTCATCGCCAAGGCTCCCAAGCCGATCCAGGAACTGCGCATCGACCTGCCGACCATCGGCGTCGCCACCATCCGCGGCGCCGCCAAGGCCGGCCTGGCGGGCGTGGTCGGCGAGGCGGGCCGGCTGCTGATCGTCGACCGCGAGGCGGTCATCGCCACCGCCGACGAGTTCGGCCTCTTCGTGCTCGGCGTCGAGCACAAGGTCCAGTGACCAGACCTCTCACAGTGATGCTGGTCGCCGCCGAGGCGTCCGGCGATTCGCTCGGGGCCGGTCTGGCCCGGGCGCTGAAGGCCCGCCTCGGCGACGGCGTCCGCTTCGTCGGGGTCGGCGGGGAGAAGATGGCCGAGCAGGGGGTCGAGAGCCCGTTCGACATCGCCCAGCTCTCCATCCTCGGCATCATCGAGGGCGTCCGCGCCCTGCCGATGGTCCGCCGCCGGGTCGTCGAGACCGCCGCCCTGGCGGCCCACGAGAAGCCTGACATCGCCGTCCTGATCGACAGCTGGGGCTTCACGCTGCGCGTCGCCCACGCCCTGCGCAAACTCGACCCCAGGCTGCCGCTGGTGAAGTATGTCGGCCCGCAGGTCTGGGCCAGCCGGCCGGGGCGGGCCAGGACCCTGGCCAGGTCCGTCGACCACCTGCTCTCCATCCACGGCTTCGACGCCCCCTGGTTCGAGCGCGAGGGCCTGCCCGTGACCACGGTCGGCAATCCCACCCTGATCCGCGACTTCTCCGGCGCTGACCCCGGCCGCCTGCGCGCCCACATCAAGGCCGGTCCCGAGGACCCCATCCTGCTGGTCCTGCCCGGCAGCCGGCCGGCCGAGATCAAACACGTCTTCCCGCCCTTCGAGGACGCCATCCTGCGGCTCAAGGCCGACCGGCCGAACCTGCAGGTGGTCATGCCGCTGGCGGCGACGGTGGCGGGCATGGTCAAGGACAGGATCGCCGCCTGGCCGTTCCCGGTGCATGTCCTTGAGGACGCCACGCTGAAGGACGACGCCTTCGCCGCCGGCACGGTGGCCCTGGCCTGCAGCGGCACGGTGACCACCGAACTGGCCTTGGCGGGCTGTCCCATGGTCGTCGGCTACCGGCTGGGACCAGTCAGCTATCGGCTGGTCATGCTGGTCTTCAAGTCGCCCTGGGTGACGATGTTCAACATCGCCGCCCAGGACACCGTGGCGCCCGAACTCCTGCAGACCGACTGCAACGGCCCGATGCTGGCCTCGGCCATCGGCGACCGACTCGACTCCGAGGAACTGCGCCGCATCCAGATCGAGGCCCAGTTCCAGGCGGTGGCCAAGATGGGCCGCCCCGACGGCGACCCGGCCGACAAGGCCGCCGAGGCGGTGCTCAAGCTCCTGGCGGAACGATCCGCTTGAACATGATGCAGGTCGGCTCCAGCGGGCCGGCGCTGGAACGGGCGTAGTCGGGGATCACCCCAGCCGCCGTGTAGCCCAGCCGCTCGTAGAGGCGCTGGGCGGGATTGTCAGCCACCGTATCGAGCACGATCAGGCTCTTGCCCAGCCGCGCCGCCTCGGCCTCCGCCGCCTTCGTCAGGGCCGCGCCGATGCCGCCGCCGCGGTGGGCCGGGTGGGTCATCAGTTTCACGAGATCCACGCGGTGCTGCTGGTTGCCGGGCATGCCGACGACGATCTGCACCGTCCCGACCAGCCGCTTGCCGGCCCAGGCGCCCCACATCAGCCGCTCGCCGCTCTCCAGCGCCTCGCCGATCTTGGTCCAGAAGGCTGCGGCCTCGTCCAAAGACAGAGGGGCCAGGAACCCGACACTGGCCCCCAGCCCCACTGTTTCGATCAGAATCTCGCTCAGCGCCGGCATGAGGGCCGGCAGCTGGTCTGGCGCGATGGGAGCGATCCGCACCACGCCGGCCGTCATCAGCGCTTGTCGATGGCGACGTAGTCGCGCTTGGTGGCGCCGGTGTAGAGCTGGCGCGGGCGGCCGATCTTGCGGCCCGGATCCTCGAACATTTCCTTCCACTGGCTGATCCAGCCGACCGTGCGGGCCAGGGCGAACAGCACGGTGAACATGGTCGAGGGGAAGCCCATGGCCCGCAGGGTGATGCCCGAATAGAAGTCGATGTTCGGGTACAGCTTGCGCTCGATGAAGTAGGGATCGCTGAGGGCGATCTTCTCCAGCTCCATGGCCACTTCCAGCAGCGGGTCGTTGATGCCCAGCTCGCCGAGCACCTCGTGGCAGGTCTTCTGCATCACGGTCGCCCGCGGGTCGAAGTTCTTGTACACCCGGTGGCCGAAGCCCATCAGCTTGTACTTGCGGGCCTTTACCCCCTCGATGAACTCGGGGATCTTGTCGACCGTCCCGATCTCTTCGAGCATCTCCAGGGCTTCCTGGTTGGCGCCGCCGTGGCTGGGCCCCCAGAGGCAGGCGATGCCGGCGGCGATACAGGCGAACGGATGGGCGCCCGACGAACCGGCCAGGCGGACGGTCGAGGTCGAGGCGTTCTGCTCGTGGTCGGCGTGCAGGATGAAGATCCGGTCCATGGCCCGGGTCAGGATCGGGTTGGGCTTCCAGTCCTCGGCCGGCACCGCGAAGCACATGCGCAGGAAGTTCTCCGAGTAGGAGAGGTTGTTGCGCGGCGACACGAAGGGCTGGCCCATGTGGTACTTGAAGGCGCGGGCGGCGATGGTCGGCATCTTGGCGATCAGGCGGTGGGCGCTGATCTCGCGCTCGCGGGCGTCATCGACGTTGATGCTGTCGGCGTAGAAGGCCGACAGGGCGCCGACCGCGCCGGTCATGATCGCCATCGGATGGGCGTCGCGGCGGAAGCCCTCGAAGAAGCGGTCGAACTGGGCGTGCAACATCGTGTGGTAGGTGATGTTGTGGTCGAACTTCTCGAACTCGGCGGCGCTGGGCAGCTCGCCGTGCAGGAGCAGGTAGCAGACTTCCAGGAAGCTCGACTTCTCGGCCAGCTGGTCGATCGGGTAGCCGCGGTGCAGCAGGATGCCGGCGTCACCGTCGATATAGGTGATCTTGCTCTCGCAGCTGGCCGTCGAGGTGAAGCCGGGGTCGAAGGTGAAGAGGTCGGAGTCCGCGTAGAACTTGCGCACGTCCATTACGTCGGGACCCGTCGTCCCCTTGAGGATCGGCAGGTCATAGGTCTGGTCGCCGATGGTCAGCGTCGCCTTGTCAGCCATGCGGCGAGGTCCTTTCAAGTCGATAGGTAAACGTCTGTTCGGGACGCCTTATAGCGCCTCATTTGGCGGGCGAAAGCGCATCCTCAATACGGCCGAGAGTCTCGACCTTTCCGAGCACGCTCAGGGTAATGCCCATATCGGGAGAGGGGTGGCCGCCACTGACGATTCCGCGCAGCGGCGGGCCGATCTTGCCAAAGCCCACGCCCTCGGATTCGGCAAACGCCTTGAGCCAGGCGGCGAGCGCCTCGGCCGACCAGTCGTTCTGTCTGGCGAGGGCGTCGGCAAGGCGGCGCAGGCGCGCGGCGGTCTCGTCGGTCAGCAGGCCACGGGTCTTTTCGTCAATGGAAACAGGGCGTTGGGCGAACAGGAAGAGGGCCTGATCGGCCAGCTCCAGCAGCGTCTTGCCGCGGTCCTTGAGGCCCGGCATGGCCTCGGCCAGACGGGCGATCTGCGGCTCGCCGAGGGGCGTCCCCCGTCGGGCGAAGACCTCGGCGACCAGGCCCGCGAGGCGGCTGTCGTCGGCCAGCTTGATGTAGTGGGCGTTGACATGGTTGAGCTTGGCCCAGTCGAGGCGGGCGGCGGCCTTGTTCACATCCGCGACATCGAACCACTCGGCGGCCTGCTCGTCGCTGAACAGCTCGTCGTCGCCGTGGCTCCAGCCCAGCCGGACCAGGTAGTTGCGCAGGGCTTCGGGCAGATAGCCCATGTCGGCGAACTCACCGACCGCCTGGGCTCCATGGCGTTTGGACAGCTTGGCGCCGTCCTCGCCGTTGATCATCGGCACATGGGCGAAGGCCGGGACGTCCCAGCCAAGGGCCTGGTACATCAGGGTCTGGCGGGCGGCGTTGTTCAGGTGGTCGTCGCCGCGGATGACATGGGTGACGCCCATGTCGTGGTCGTCGACGATGACCGCCAGGTTGTAGGTCGGCCCGCCGTCCGAGCGCAGCACGATCAGGTCGTCGAGATCGCGGTTGCGGAAAGTGACGTCGCCCTGGACCAGGTCGCGGACGATGACGTCGCCGTTCTTGGGGCCCTTGAAGCGGACGACGTGCGGCGTGGCCAGGTCGGCGGCGGTGGGGGTCTTGTCGCGCCAGGGCGAGCGCAGGGCATGGCCGGCGGCGCGGGCGGCTTCCTTGGCGGCGGTCAGCTCGTCGCCGGACAGCCAGCAGCGGTAGGCGGCGCCGCTGTCGAGCAGCTGCTGCACGGCCTCGCGGTGGCGGTCGGCGCGGGCGAACTGGAAGGTCGGCTCGCCGTCCCATTCCAGGCCCAGCCAGCGCAGGCCGTCGAGGATGACCTGCACATTGGCCTCGGTCGAGCGTTCGCGGTCGGTGTCCTCGATGCGCAGCAGGAACTTGCCGCCGGTGTGGCGCGCATACAGGGAGTTGAACAACGCCGTCCTTGCCCCTCCAATGTGGAGCGAGCCGGTAGGCGAGGGGGCGAACCGTGTGACGACGGGGGTAGTGGAGGACATCGGATCTCGGACCGCTCGATTGGGCGGGCGTCTTAGCACATGGATTCGGGGCGGTCCCACCCTGCTCGACGAGGTCATCGCTCAGCGGATGAGATGGCGCCTCTGGGCCCCGGTCGCTTTCGGGTTCGGGGCGGCGGGATACATGGCGCTGAAGCAGGAGCCGGCGTTGTGGCTGGCGCTGCTGCTGGGCGCCCTGGCGGTGGCGGCGGCCTGGCTTACCCATCGGCTGACGCGCGGCGGCGGGTGGTTCCTGGTCGCCGGGCTCGCCGCGCTGATCGTACTCGGCGGGGTGGCGGGGAAGGTCAGGACCGAACTGGTGCGGGCCCCGGTCGCGCCCAACTTCGACAAGCCGACCATCGTCGAGGGCTGGGTGCTGGACGTGGCCAGCCCGGGCTCCAGCGGCGGCCGGCTGCTGATTGCACCGACGCGGATTGAGGGGGTGGAGCAGGACCAGCTGCCGTACCGCGTGCGGCTCACCGTCGACCAGGGCGCGGTGGTGGGGCCTGGGCAGGCCGTGCGGCTTCGCGCCGGCCTTGGACCGCCGCCGCCGCCGTCCAGTCCCGGATCGTATGACTTCGCCCGCGACGCCTGGTTCGATCGGGTCGGCGGCGTCGGCTTCTCGGTGTCGGCGCCGCAGGTCATCGCCCTGGCGGAGCCGCCATTGGCCCTGCGCTGGGCCATGGGCGTCAACGCCATGCGCTGGAGCCTGGCGCGCCGCATCGTCGATCGAATGGGCGAACACTCCGGCGGACTGGCCGCCGCCATGGTCACCGGGCACGAGGCCTGGATCACCCGGGAACAGACCGACGCCATGCGGGCTTCGGGATTGGCGCACATCATCTCCATCTCCGGCCTGCACATGGCCATCGTCGGCGGCTTCGCCTTCGCCATGGCGCGGCTGCTGATCGCCGCATGGCCCTGGCTGGCGCTGCGGATCGACGGCAAGAGGGCCGCCGCCCTGCTGGGCATGGCCGCCGTCGGGACCTACCTGATCGTCTCCGGCGCGCCATCGCCGGCCGTGCGGGCGGCGATCACCGCCGGCGTCGCCTTCCTGGCCATCCTGTTCGACCGCCGGGCCATCAGCCTCGACGCCCTGGCCGTGGCGGCCATGGTCATCCTGATCCTGTATCCCGAGGCCGCCACGGAGCCCGGTTTCCAGATGAGCTTCGCCGCCACCGCCGCCCTGGTGGCGCTGGTCGAACTGCTGCCCCGGCCGGTGAAGGAGATCTCGACGCCCTGGTGGATCCGCTGGCCACAGGCGGTCGGGGTCTGGATCGTCGCCAGCATCGCCATGAGCCTGGTGGCCGGGCTCGCCACCGGGCCCTTCGCCATGCACCACTTCAACCGGGTCGCCTCCTACGGCCTGGTCGCCAATCTGCTGGTCGCGCCGATCTCCAGCTTCGTGATGATGCCCTTCCTGGCCGTCGGCGCGGCGTTGGAGCCGCTGGGCCTCGGCGGGCCCTTCCTCGGCGTCGCCGGCTGGTCCATCGACCTGATGCTGTCCATCGCCGGCCAGACGGCGCAGACACCGGGCGCCCAGGTCACCGTGGCCAGCGGACCAGCCTGGACCCTGCCTGTCGCCTTCCTGGGCATCCTGATCCTCTGCCTTTGGCAGGGCAGACTGCGCTGGCTGGGTATTCCCCTGGCCTTGACCGTCGCCCTCTGGCCCCGCCCGGCGCCGCCTGACCTTTGGATTGCCTCCGACGGATCGGCTCTGGCCGTGCGACAGGGGGAGACGGCGATTGCCGCCCGGCCGGACAGCCGGCGCTTCGCCCTGGAGGTCTGGTCGCGCCGGCGGGGGCTGACCCTGGATGATGCGGACTCGCCCGACCTTTTCGACTGCAATCGCCGCCGGTGTCTGGGTGAGGTGGCGCAGTGGAACCAGCGCCGTGTCCCCGATGAGAAAACCCTGGCCGAGCTATGCCGGGCCAGGGTTGTCGTGTTCCGGTCGGAGGCTCCGCAAGACTGCCGATCCGACCTGATCCTGAGCGCCGCCGACTTCAGGGAAGGCGGCTCCGCCGAGCTCTATCGCCGGGGCGATGGCTGGCGGATCGTCTGGGCCCAACCCCTGAGAGGGGTCAGGCCCTGGACCATCAGTGATAGCGGCGGATGAGGCCGACCAGCTTGCCCTGCACGGCCACCTGGTCGGGGCCGTAGATCTGGGTCTGGTACTTGGGGTTGGCCGCTTCCAGGGCGATGGAGGCCCCCTTGCGGCGCAGGCGCTTCAAGGTGGCGGTCTCGCCCTCGACCAGGGCGACGACGATCTCGCCGCTGGTGGCCTGGTCGGTGCGGCGGATGACGACGTAGTCGCCGTTGAGGATGCCGGCCTCGATCATCGAATCACCCTCGACCTCGAGAACGTAGTGTTCGCCGGCGCCCAGCATGCTTTCCGGCACCTGCAGCTTGTCGCGCTCATGCTGGATGGCCTCGATCGGCACCCCGGCGGCGATGCGGCCAAGGATGGAGAGCTCGCGCACATCGTTGGCCGGCTCGGGCGTGCTCATCGCGGCGCGGGAGCCTTCGACCACCTGCGGCTTGAAGGTCTGGCGGCCGCCGGCCGGAGCCGAGGTCGTCGCCTGCTGCGGCAGCTTGACCACCTCCAGCGCCCGGGCCCGGTGGGCCAGGCGGCGCAGGAAACCGCGCTCTTCCAGCGCCGTGATCAGCCGGTGGATGCCGGACTTGGAGGCCAAGTCCAGCGCATCCTTCATCTCGTCGAAGGAGGGCGAGACGCCGGATTCCTTGATGCGTTCATGGATGAACATCAGAAGTTCGTGCTGCTTGCGGGTCAGCATGGCGAAGGCTCTCCAGGCGCGATTCAGTGGGAACAAATCGCAAACGATGGCAATGTTCTCTAGGTGTTCTTTCTTTCTGTCAAGTTAACCGCGATGGCGGCGGCGCGGCTGTTATCGAAGCGGCCAACCATTATACCGCGCGATTGGCCGGCCAGGGGGCTGGAGCGCTGATTGAGGATTGAAATCGTTGGAAAAAGGGTGACCCGGCGGTTGGCCGAGGCTGCGCGAATGTAGGCCGGAGCGTTGGTCGGGTTGTTGGTCGGCTGTCGCCGGAGGTTGGCCGGCTTGTCGTTGGCCGACCTACATTCGGCGTTTGGGGCGCGGCATAATCGGTGTGGGTTTCAGGGGGGTCGCGAGGCCGCTTGCCGGACCCCTAAAATGAATATGTCTAGACTTATTCAGGCGGCCAACAGCGCCCGCGTCGCCGCCGTCACGTCCGCCTGGCGCATCAGGCTTTCGCCGACCAGCATGGCCCGGGCCCCGGCCTTGGCCATGCGGGCGGCGTCGGCGGGGGTGAAGACGCCGCTTTCGGTGACCAGGAGGATGTCGGCGGGAAGATCGACCGCCAGGCGTTCGGTGACGGCCAGGTCGACGACGAAGCTGCGCAGGTCGCGGTTGTTGACGCCGAGCAGGGTGGCGCCGAGCCCTAAGGCCCGATCGCGTTCGGCCTCGTCGTGGACCTCGACCAGGGCGTCGATGCCCAGGCGGGCGGCCTCGGCCATCAGGTCGGCGGCAACGGCGTCGTCGATCATGGCCATGATGACCAGGATGGCGTCGGCGCCCAGCGCCCGGCTCTCGGCCACCTGCCAGGGATCGACCAGGAAGTCCTTGCGGATGCAGGGCAGGGCGACCTGGGCCCGGGCGGCGACGAGGTAGGCGTCATCGCCCTGGAAGCTGGGGCCGTCGGTGAGCACCGACAGGCAGGCGGCGCCGCCGGCTTCGTAAGCCTTGGCCAGGGCCGGCGGGTCGAAGTCGGCGCGGATCAGGCCCTTGGACGGGGAGGCCTTCTTGATCTCGGCGATCAGGGCGAGGCGGTCGGCGGATCTGGCTTCCAGCGCCTTGCGGAAGCCGCGCGGGGCCGAGGCGCCGCTGGCGTCGACCGTCGGGCGGGCGCGTTTGCGGGCGGCGACGTCTTCGCGCTTGTAGGCGGCGATCCTGGCGAGAATGTCGGCCATCAGCTGTGGGTGGCGGCGATGAGGCCGGCCAGGGCCGCCTTGGCGCGGCCGTCGTCGATGACGGCGGCGGCCAGCTCGACGCCCTCGCGCAGGGTCTCGACCTTGTCGCCGATCAGGAAGGCGGCGGCGGCGTTGAGCAGGACCACGTCGCGGTAGGCGCCCTTTTCACCGTCGATCATGCGGGTCAGGGCGGCGGCGTTCACTTCCGGCGATCCGCCGGTCAGTTCGTCGAGGCTGTGCTTCTGCAGGCCGACGGCGTCCGGCGTGATGTTGAAGTTGCGCACCCCGCCGTCGCGCCATTCGCAGACCATGGTCGGACCGGTGACGGTCATTTCGTCCATGCCCGAGCCATGGACGGTCCAGGCCCGTTCGGCCCCGAGCGCGCCCAGCACACGGGCCAGCGGTTCGAGGAGACGGGGGTCGTAGACGCCCAGCACCTGGCGTTTGGCCCCGGCCGGGTTCGACAACGGGCCCAGCAGGTTGAAGATGGTGCGGAAGCCGAGCTCGGCCCGGATCGGCAGCACGTGGCGCATGGCGCCGTGGTGGGCCGGGGCGAACAGGAAGCAGATGTTGGCGTCGTCCAGCGCCTTGCGCTGTTGCTCCAGGCCCGCGTCGATCTTGACGCCGAGCGCGGCCAGAACGTCCGACGAGCCGGACTTTGAGGAGAGGGCGCGGGTGCCGTGCTTGGCGATCTTCAGGCCGCCGCCGGCCGCCACCAGGGCGCTGGCGGTGGAGATGTTGAAGGTGTGCAGGCCGTCGCCGCCGGTGCCGCAGGTGTCGACCACGTCATAGGGGTGGTCGAGGGTGACGGCGGCCCGGCGCATGGCGCGGGCGCAGGCGGTCAGCTCGCCCACCGTCTCGCCGCGCAGGCGGATGGCGGTGACGGCGGCGGCGATCTGGGCCGCGGTCGGCTCGCCGCGCAGGCAGGCGGCGAAGAAGGCCTCGGCGTCATCCTCCGACAGGGTCTGTCCGTCCGCCAGGCGGGCGAGGAGGGGCTTGAAGGCGTCGGACATTATGGGGCTTTGCTGGTCGGGGAGGTGTGGGCCTTTACCGCCAACCTCCGATTATGCTCGCGAAGGCGAGCATCCATGCGCGGGTTGAGGTCGCCCGGAAGGCGGGCCTGGCGCCCCAACCTCGCGGCCGACAGCCCAGGGCTGGCTATGCGTGGATGCTCGCCTGCGCGAGCATGATCGGTGTGTGGGGTGCGGATGGCGGGCACGCTCACACCATGGCCGTGCGCGGCACGCCAGCCAGGTCGAGGAAGTTGCCCAGCAGCTGGTGGCCGCAATTTGTGGCGATGGACTCGGGGTGGAACTGCACCCCGTGCACGGGCCGCGTCCTGTGGGCCAGGCCCATGATCTCGCCGTCCTCGGTCCAGGCGGTGACCACCAGGTCGTCCGGCAGGGTGGCGCGATCGACGGCCAGGCTGTGGTAGCGGGTGGCGGTGAAGGGGCTGGGCAGGCCTTTGAAGACGCTGGCCCCCTCATGGAGGATCGGGCTGGTCTTGCCGTGCATGATGGCCTTGGCGCGGATGACGTCGCCGCCATAGGCCTCGCCCATGGCCTGGTGGCCGAGACAGACCCCGAAGATCGGCAGGTCGTCGGGGGCGCCGCGCAGCAGGGGCAGGCAGATGCCGGCCTGGGCCGGGGCCTTGGGACCGGGCGACAGCAGGATGGCGGCCGGCCGGAGACCCAGCGCCTCCTGCACGGTCAGCGCATCGTTGCGCCGGACAAGCGTCTGGGCCCCAAGCTCGTTCAGGTAATGGACGAGGTTGTAGGTGAAGCTGTCGTAGTTATCGATCACCAGGATCATGGGGTGCTTCTAGCGGGGATGATCCGGCAGGGGAACGGGGCGCCTTGCGGTTTGTCGGGGTCTGGCGATGATCCAGGCATGGCCGCCTCCGATTCCGCCCCCACCACCATCGAACCTGAGGCGATCGCCTATGCGCGCGGGCTGCTGAAAGCGCCGCTGCCGCGGGATTCGACCTGGGCGGCGATCGGGGCGGCGGGACTGTGGGCCGTGGCGGCCCTGGCGTTGGCCTTTGCGATGCTAACCGCGCCGGCGCCGGGAAGTTTTGAGCCCAAGGCGCGAGTGGAGATTTCGCAGTAGCGATCCCTCTCCCGCTTGTCGGGAGAGGGTGGCCGCGCAGCGGCCGGGTGAGGGCGGCGCCGGCTCCGGAAGGTTGGCGACGGCGCCGATCCGCGCCAGAACACGCTCGAAATTGAAAAGCCGGTGCTGCCCTCATCCGACCCCCTTCGGGGGCCACCTTCTCCCGACGAGCGGGAGAAGGGCTCAGTGCCCCTTGGCCGGCGTTTCCCGCCGGTACTCGGCCGCCTCTTGCGGGGTGATGTCCAGGAAGGCCGGCGCGACCTCGTTGTAGGCCGCTTCGTTGTGGGTGCGGGCGACGACTTCGCGGTGGCCTTCCCAGATCATGTGCAGGGCGACGTAGAGGACGATGGCCAGGCCGACGTAGCCGATCCAGCGGTATTTGTGCAGCAGCCTGGCGATCCAGGTGGCGGCGACGCCCATCAAGGCGATGCTGAGCAGCAGGCCGAAGACCATGATGGCCGGGTGTTCGCGGGCGGCGCCGGCGACGGCCAGGACGTTGTCCAGGCTCATCGAGACGTCGGCGATGAGGATCTGCAGGAAGGCGGCCTTGAAGGACTTGGCCGGTTTGACGTGCGGCACGGTGTTCGGATCGTTGTCGAGGGCGGCCTCGGCCTGGGCCTCGTCGTGGGCGGCGGTGTCGCGCATCTCGCGCCACATCTTCCAGCAGACCCAGAGCAGCAGCACGCCGCCGGCCAGCAGCAGGCCGATGATGGCCAGGAGCTGCACAGTGATCAGGGCAAAACCGATGCGCAGGGCCACGGCGGCGATCAGGCCGTAGAGGATGGCCTTGCGGCGCTGTTCCTGGGGCAGACCCCCGGCGGCCAGGCCGACGGCGACGGCGTTGTCGCCGGCCAGGACCAGGTCGATCATCAGGACTTGAAGAAGGGCGGCGCCGGCCGCGGCCGGGTCGGCCCCAAGAATGCTCTCTAACATGGGCCCTCAATGCGTCAGCCGCCGGCCCCTTGCAAGGACCGACGGCTGTCGTTTTTCAGCTCAAGGGGCGAACGCCTCAGGCGTGTTCGGGTTCGCGGTGGTGATGGTCGTCATGCGCATGCGCGGCCTCGGGGGCGGCATGGGCGTGATCGTCGTGGCCGTGGGCCTCCCCATGAGCTTCGGCGGCGGGCGCCGGGTGCGCGTCATGGCCATGATCGTCGTGCCCATGAGCCTCCCCGTGCGCCTCGGCGGCCGGCGCCGCATGGGCGTCATGGCCGTGGTCGTCGTGGGCGGCGGCGGCGTGCGAGTCTTCGCTGTGGAAGGTCATCGGCGCGGTGTCGCTGTGGTGGTCGCCATGGCCATGCGCATCGTGAGCCGCCTCGGCGTCGGCCGGCTTGTCGTCGTCATGATGGCCGAAGGTCATCGCCGCCCCGGCTCCGGCGGCGGCTCCGCCAGCGGCCGCCAGCATCGGGTTGACCGGCTGGTGGGCGGGGGCGGCGGTGGTTTCCGGCTCGACGCGGTCATAGTCGGTCATGGTGCGGAACTTGCGGCGGCGCTCGTCGCGGGCCCGGCGGCCTGCCCCGGCGCGGGCCATGGCCAGCAGGATCAGGCCGATGATGAAGGCGATGATGGCGGCCGTGGTGGCGCCCGGCGGGATCACCGTGTCGCCGACCTTGATCGGCTTCAGGCCCGGGATGGCCAGCTTGTCGAGGTTGAAGCCCATCTTCTTGGCCGTGGACTCGCCCGACTCGACGACGCCCGCCACGACCTGCTCGAGGGTGGCGATGGAGAAGGTCTTCGGCGCGCCCTTCTGACCCTTGAGGGCCCCGTCGACCTTGGCCTTCAGCGGGGTCTTCTCACCGTCGCCCGGTTTGACCTGCCAATTGAAGGTGGCGGCCTCGCCCTTCTTCAGGGCCTGGGTCTGGGCGGCGTTGGGGGTGATCGTATAGCCCTCGCCGGTCAGGGTGGCGGAGACTTCCGACTTCCTGGCGGCCTTGGTCAGGCCCAGCTTGCCGGCTTCCGACTGGATGACGTCCAGCAGGGTGACGGGCAGCGACAGGGTGACCTTGGCTTCCTCGCCCTTGGCCAGGGTGTCGGGAACCGTCAGGGTCGCGCCCTTGATGGCTTCGGCGCTGACGGCGGCGGACAGGGCGGCCATCTTCGGATCGACGGCGGGCGCGGCCGGGGCCTTGGCGACCGGCGGGATGGCGGTCGGCTTGATCACCGGGGCCGGCGCGGGCTTGGCCTTGGCGATCGGAGCCGGCGGCGGAGCGACCTTCACCGGAGGCGGCGCGGGCTTGACGACCGGCTTGGGGGCCGGAGCGGCGGCGACCTTGGGGGCCGGCTTCGGCGCCACGACGACCTTCGGGGCCGGCGCGGGCTTGTAGGCCGGGGCGGCGGCCACGTAGGGCTTCTTGGCCTTGGGCTTGGGTTTCCAGACGGTCCAGCCGCGGCTGGGGCCCGACTGCGGACGCGGGGCGTAGCGCTTGCCGTAGACGCGGCGGCGCTCGGCCGGGCTCATGTCTTCGGGATTGGCGATCGGGGCGTTGTGGACGACCAGGATGCCCTGGGCGTTGCGGTAGGAGCGCAGCGGCGCGCCGGGCGCCTTATGGGCCTTGCCACCAGCCTTGGCGTAGTCGCCCGAGCCGGGCAGGGGCTTGTACTTCAGGTGGTCGTACTTGTTGCCGTAGATCCGGCGGCGCTCTTCCAGCGGCAGGTTCTCGGGGTTGGGGATGGCGGCCATGCCGTGCGGGGCGGGACCGCCGGCCAGGCCGTCGGCGGGAGGCGGCGGCGGGGCCTTGCCGCCCATCAATTCGCCTGGCGCGCGACTTTCTTCATAGGCCGACGGGCCAGGACCGCCGTAGCCGTCGTCGGGGGCGCTGCCGCCGCAGCCGGTGAGGCCAAGCAACGCTACGCCAGACACGGCATAAGCCGCAGAAATCAACCACTTTTTCGCCACCGGAACCCCCGAACCCATCGCGATAATTCTCCGACGATTACATCCTCGTCGGCACGGAAGCCGGGAGGAAATCACGCCTTGAGGCGAAGTCAAAAGGGAAAATTCACTTTTGGGTAACCTCTTCCCCCTGAGGGCGAGCGCGACTGCACTCGTAGAGGGCGATAGCCGCCGCGTTTGACACATTTATGCTCTCGAACCCCCCGGGCATGGGGATTTTCGCCAGCACGTCACAATGTTCGGCGACGAGGCGCCTCAGGCCCTCGCCCTCCGAGCCCATGACGATGACGGTGGGCGAGCCGTCGAGGACGGATTCGAGGGATGCGGTGGCCTCGCCGGCCAGGCCGACGGCGCGCCAGCCCATCTCGGTCAGGGTCTCCAGGGCGCGGGACAGGTTGGTGACGGAGGCGTGGGGGATCTTGTCGACCGCCCCGACCGCCGCCTTGGCCAGGGCGCCGGCCAGGGCCGGGGCATTGCGGTCCTGCAGGATGACGCCGCGCGCCCCGAAGGCGGCGGCGCTGCGGAAGATGGCCCCGACGTTCTGCGGGTCGGTGACCTGGTCGAGCATGACCAGCACGCCGCGGGCCGGATCGCCGATCTCCTCTATAGAGAGGGGGATGAGCGGATCGGGCTTCATGGCCATGCCGTTGTGCACGGCGCCGGGCGGCAGGGCGCGGTCGATGTCGCGGCCCTCGACGATCTCGACCTCCAGCTTGCCGAAGCGGGCGTTCAGCTGTTTGGCGCGGTCAGGCGTGGCGATGATCCGGCGCGGTTTCCCCCGGGCGGGATTCGCCAAAGCGGCCTCGACGGCGTGGACGCCCCACAGCCAATCCTTGCCGTCCGGACCGGACGGGCGATGAGAACCCCTTACAGGGCTTGGCTTTTCGCCCTTTTTCGCGTCTCCGCGAAAGGGTTGTTTCCGGTCGTTGCGTTCCCGGGATGAGGACACTATAAGACGCGCTCCTTTTGGGGCCCTGGTTCTTCCCGTTACGACGGAAGGGGCCGCGCCGCCAAGGAAATGCCTGCATGCGCGCTGGGGGAATGTCCCGAGCGGCAAAGGGGGCGGACTGTAAATCCGCTGCGAAAGCTTCGAAGGTTCGAGTCCTTCTTCCCCCACCACGCGCTGCAGGCATTCCTTTGCGACGAAGCGGTTTCAAAGCTGAACTAATGGGAGATTTTCGGCGTCCTGCCGGAGGCGCGGGTATAGCACAATGGTAGTGCAGCAGCCTTCCAAGCTGAGGATGCCGGTTCGATCCCGGCTACCCGCTCCAGTTCCCAATCACAGAAACCCGCCCGCCGGCGCGAAGGTATAGAGACGATGGCCAAGGAAAAGTTCGAACGCAACAAGCCGCATTGCAACATCGGCACCATCGGTCACGTTGACCATGGCAAGACGACGCTGACGGCCGCGATCACCATGGTGCTGGCCAAGACCAGCGGCGGCGTCGCCAAGTCCTACGCCGACATCGACGCGGCGCCGGAAGAGAAGGCCCGCGGCATCACCATCAACACCGCGCACGTGGAATACGAGACGGCCAACCGTCACTACGCCCACGTCGACTGCCCCGGCCACGCCGACTACGTGAAGAACATGATCACGGGCGCCGCCCAGATGGACGGCGCGATCCTGGTCGTGTCGGCCGCCGACGGCCCGATGCCCCAGACCCGCGAGCACATCCTGCTGGCCCGTCAGGTCGGCGTGCCGGCGCTCGTCGTGTTCATGAACAAGGTCGACATGGTCGACGACGAAGAGCTGCTCGAGCTGGTCGAGATGGAAGTGCGTGAGCTTCTGTCGTCCTACCAGTTCCCGGGCGACGACATCCCGATCACCAAGGGTTCGGCCCTGGCCGCCGTCGAGGGCAAGACCCCGGCGATCGGCGAAGACGCCATCCTGGCCCTGATGGCCTCGGTCGACGCCTACATCCCGCAGCCGGCCCGTCCGCTGGACCTGCCGTTCCTGATGCCGGTGGAAGACGTGTTCTCGATCTCGGGCCGCGGCACCGTGGTCACCGGCCGGATCGAAAAGGGCATCGTCAAGGTTGGCGAGGAAGTCGAGATCGTCGGCATCCGCGCCGTCCAGAAGACGACCTGCACCGGCGTCGAAATGTTCCGCAAGTTGCTGGACCAAGGTCAAGCGGGCGACAACGTCGGCGTGCTGCTGCGCGGCACCAAGCGTGAAGACGTCGAGCGCGGCCAGGTTCTCTGCAAGCCCGGCTCGATCACCCCGCACACCAAGTTCGTGGCTGAAGCCTACATCCTGACCAAGGAAGAGGGCGGCCGTCACACCCCGTTCTTCACCAACTACCGTCCGCAGTTCTACTTCCGGACCACGGACGTGACCGGGATCATCAAGCTGCGCGAAGGCGTGGAAATGATCATGCCGGGCGACAACGCCGAGCTGGACGTCGAGCTGATCACCCCGATCGCCATGGACCAGGGCCTGCGCTTCGCCATCCGCGAAGGCGGCCGCACCGTCGGCGCCGGTGTCGTGTCGAAGATCGTCGAGTAAGCGTCTCGCTTCATCGCTGAGACAAAGCGAAGGCCCCGGTGGAAACGCCGGGGCCTTTTGCATTGCCGGGCAGAGCGTGAGCCCCTAAAGAATCGGATAACAAGGTTCGTGTTGCCGTCATCCGCAAGCTGTGCGCTCATGGCGGTACAGCTGGAGGGACTTCTCATGATGAAGCGTCTGTTAACCGTCGCCGCCGCCCTGATCGGCGTCTGCCTTATCGCCTCGCCGGCCGCTGCTCAGGCCACCCGGACCTGGGTGTCCGGGGTCGGGGACGACGTCAATCCATGCAGCCGCACGGCGCCCTGCAAGACCTTCGCCGGCGCCATCTCCAAAACCGCCGCCGGCGGCGAGATCAGCGTGCTGGATCCGGGCGGCTTCGGCGCGGTGAACATCACCAAGTCGATCAGCATCGTCGCCGAGGGCAACGAGGGCGGCATCCTGGCCGCCGGGACCAACGGCATCACCATCAATTCCGCTACCGCCGTCGTCTATATCCGCGGCCTGATCATCGAGGGCGCCGGCACCGGCCTGAATGGCATCAACATCGTCACCGCCAAGGCCGTGGTCATCGAGAACACCTCCATCCGCAACTTCCGCGCGGCGGGGCCGACCAACGGCGCCGCGGTGAAGATAGCCGGGACGGCCAAGGTCACGATCATCACCTCGACGTTGTCGGACAACCGCGTGGCCATCAAGGCGGACGTGTTCGGAACCGAGGCGTATCTCCGCAACTCGACGGTGACCGGCAACGACGTGGTGATCGAGAGCACGGCCTTCGTGCGGTCCTACGGCGACAACGTGATCAATCACAACGTCGCCGACGGCACGGTGCTGCCGAAGGTCCCCTTCAAGTAGGCGGTACAGGCAGGGCGTTCGGCGCTCATCGCTCCGGGTCATGGCGTCGTTTGGCGCTTCGTGAACGGACGGCCGACGCCCCTGGCGAACGCGAAGCCGCCATTGGCGCAGGACCGGTGGCGGGTGAGGCGCCGGGGAGCCATGGGGAGACTTGATCCCCAATGGAGTTCCCCATGCGCCACTTCCTAACCGCCGGCCTCTTCCTGCTGGAAGACCTGCTGTCGACCGTCGTCTTCATGGTGCTGATCAGCACCACCCATGATGTGATCCTGGCCACCGGCGGGGCCATCGCCGTCGGCTTGGGCCAGGTGGCCCTGAGCCTGGTCCGCCGCAAGCCGATCGACGCCATGCAGTGGCTCAGCCTGGGGCTGGTGGTGGTCATGGGCGGGGCGACCCTCCTGACCCACGATGCGCGCTTCGTCATGCTCAAGCCGACCCTGATCATGTCGGCCGTCGGGGTGGTGATGCTGAGGCGGGGCTGGATGAACCGCTACCTGCCGCCGATCGTGCGCGACAACGCCCCGGAGCTGGGGGTCATCTTCGGCTATGCCTGGGCGGCGATGATGTTCGCCACCGCCGGGCTCAACCTGGCCCTGGCCCTGACGACCGACGCCCGCACCTGGGCCCTGGTGATGAGCATCCTGCCGCTGGTCAGCAAGATCGCCCTGTTCCTGATCCAGTTCGCGACCTTGCGGGTGGTGGTCGGACGCCGGGTCCGCGCCGCCAAAATGCGGGATGGAGCCCTGGAATCGGCGCCGGCTTAACGGCCTCTTCGTCACCCCTTCGGTACAGACCGACTGGTACGCCCCTTGCGGGGCGCCGGTCAGAAAGACTGAAGGGGTTTCGTTTTGGGTCGGCCGCTGAGCGTCGAGATCATTGGGACGGAGGCGCTGACGCCGGCCGAGCGCGCCCTGTGGCTCGACTGGATCGCCGCCAATCGCGCCTATGAATCGCCCTTCTTTCATCCCGACTTCACGGCCGTGGCCGGCCGGGCGGCGCCCGAGGCGCGGCTGGCGGTGCTGCACCGGGCCGGCGTCGTCGTCGGCTTCCTGCCCCATCAGCGGCGCGGCGGGGCGGCCCAGCCGCTGGGGGCGCCGCTCAACGACTATCATGCGGCGATCACCGCCCCGGACCTGACCTTCTCGATCGACGAGGCCGCCGAGCTGATCGGGGCCCGCTCGTTCACGGCCACCGGCTGGGTCGGTCCGGCCCGTGAGGGCGAGGGTCGGACGCAAGCGCGCACCCTGCTGGCCGACGTGTCGCAAGGCTGGGACGCCTACTACGCCGGCCGCAAGACCAGCTTCGGCAAGTTCTTCAAGGACAAGGAGCGGGCCCGCCGCTCGTTCGAGCGCGACCTGGGGCCCATCCGGGTCGAGACGGCGACGGGCGACCTGTCCCATTTCGACCGGCTGATCGCCCTGAAGCAGGCGCAGTACCAGCGCACCCGCCGGCACGACATCTTCGCCTGCCGCTGGACGGTCGACATGCTGCGGGGCCTCTTGACCCACGAGGGCCCGGACTTCGGCGCGAAGCTGGCGGTCATGTATGCCGGCGACCGGCCGATGGCCTACGAATTGGGCCTGCGAGGCGGCGGTCATTATCACTTCTGGCTGCCGGCCTATGAGGCCGCCGCGGCCCGCTACTCGCCGGGCATGCTGCTGAGCATGGAGACCATGAAGGCGGAAGGGGCGGGGCTCTACGACTTCGGGTTCGAGGGCGAGGCCTACAAGAAGTACTTCTGCGACCTGAGCCGCGAGGTCTGGGAAGGCGTCGGTCAGGCCGCCGGCCCCACCGCGCTGGACGCCCTCACCGGCCTCGCCCCCGGCGGTCTGGCGCAGAGCGTGCGCCGCCGTTGGGCGATCATCGACGCCTGCGAGACCACGACGCTTGGCCGGGTGCGGGCGCTCAGCGCCGCCGCCTCGGCCATGGCCGGCCGTGGCCGCGGCCAACCGGCCGCCAGCCTGCTGCTGGCCGCCTCCACCCTTTGCCTCTGACGGATTGAGACCATGAGCTGGCTGTCGCAACCGAAGATCTACGACCACAAGGTCCATGAGACCGATATCGCCTCGGACGAAAAGCTGGCGATGATCCTCGACCGCTATCCGGCCGAGCTGCTGGACATCAACGCCTACTCCTATGACTCCGAGGGCCAGGTCAGCCTGGCAACCGGCGAGCGGGGCAGGGCGGACGGCGCGACCCTGCTGGAGGCCATCAAGGGCGGCCGGGTGTGGGTCAACCTGCGCGACGCGCATGAGGCCTATCCGGAACTGTGGGCCCACATCCAGCCGAAGTTCGACGAGATCGCCGCCGACCTGGGCGTCAAGCCGATCAAGGTCACCGGCCAGATGATCATGTCCTCGCCGCAGACCAAGGTGCCGTATCACTTCGACGCCGCCGGGGTGGTGCTGTTCCACCTGCGGGGCGTCAAGAAGCTGTGGGTCTATCCCACCGACGAGGCGCACCAGCCGCAGACCTCGGTCGAAAAGGTGATCATGCGGGTGCAGGCCGAGGAGCTGCCCTACCGGATGGCCTTTGACGAGGACGCGCGGGTGGTCGAGCTGCAGCCGGGGCAGGCGCTGACCTGGCCGCTGTACGCGCCGCACCGGGTGGAGAACCAGGGGGTGTTCAACGTCTCCCTGTCGCTGGACTTCCAGACCTGGGGCACCCGGCTGATGCGCGGCGCCCACTACGCCAACGGCGTGCTGCGCCGCTATGGCCTGACCCCGGCGGCGATGGACAAGACCCCCACGGCGGCCCGGGCGGCCCTGTGGGCGGCCTCGCTGGCCATGAAGCAGGCCAACCTGGCGCCGAACCTGATCAAGGACTACGAGCGCAGCTTCGAACTGGCGGCGCAGGCGAAGAAGGCGGCCTGATTTGTTTCTGGTCTGACATGAAACATTGGTCATGACCTCGAATTAAGCTGCCTTGCCGCGCCCGCGGTCCTAGCGTCCCTTCACCATTCTGAAGGGACACAGACATGCGCCTCATCGCCATCGCCGGCCTCGCCGCCGCCGCCATCGCCGCGACTGCCGGGACCGCCGCCGCCAAGGACCGCGAGCCTCGCGTCGTCATCAAGAACGCCGTCGCCCGCGTCACCATCATCCCGCAGGACCGCGCCGATGTGCAGGTGGTCATCAAGACCCACGATCCGCGGCTGACCCTGACCGTCGAGAAGAAGGGCGTTCGGACCATCATCGACGGCGACCTGAAGTGGAACAAAATCCGCAACTGCCGCGGCTCGTTCGAGACCGGCTCGGCCGATGTGCGCGACATCGGCACGGTCCAGTGGAAGGACATGCCCGAGGTGGTCATCTACACCCCGCGCGACGTCGAGGTCGGCTCCTCGGGCGCCGTCTGGGGCTACATCGGCCGGGCCAGCTCGGTGAACTTCTCCAACGCCGGCTGCGGCGACTGGACCATCGCCAACGTCAACGGCAAGCTGGACATCAGCCAGGCGGGCTCCGGCGACGTGCTGGCCGGTGACGCCGGCGGGCTGGACCTCAGCGTCGCCGGCTCGGGCGACACCAAGCTGAAGGCCGTCAGCGGCAAGGCCGACATCTCCATCGCCGGCTCGGGCAACGTCATCATGGCCAACCTGAATGGCGACCTGGACGTTGCCATCGCCGGGTCGGGCGACATCCGCATCTTCGGCGGCCGCGCCTCCAGCGTCGACGTCTCCGTGGCCGGTTCGGGCGACATCCGCTTCGCCGGCGAGGCCACCAAGGTCGACGCCAGCTTCATGGGCTCGGGCGACCTGTGGGTGACCAAGGCCGGGTCGGTCGACAAGACCGTCATGGGCTCGGGCGCGGTGCATGTCGGCGCCTTCGAGATGAAGCGGGACTGATCGTCCTTCAAATCTGAGCCTATAAAAGGAAGGGCGCTCCGTTGTCGGAGCGCCCTTCTTTGCTTATGAGCCGCTGCTGGGCCTGCCCCTAGGGGCAGCTGAGCAAGCAGGAGCCCAAAACATAATCGGCCTCCCACATGCAGTTGCCGTAGTCGATCAGCTGATCGTTCGTTGGCAGGTTAGGCATGGCGCGGCGGCACTGGTCCTGAGCGCCTGCCCAGCGGTTCACGCATGTGGTAGCGCAGGTGCTGGGTGGATCCGCGCGCGCCGGCTCAGGCGTGACCAAGGCGGCGGCCGGCCCTAGCAGGAACATACTCAACCCCATGGCCCCGACGGCCAGCTTCTTCATCAACATGACGATCCTCCCGTTGTGCGAGAGGAGGTTCCCACAACAATTCTATATTGCAACCCAAATTGAGTGGCCGGGTTGGCCTTCCGGCGCGACTGGCCCGTGCGCGCCCGGCATTTCCCGAGGTTTCGGCCGTTTCGACTGGCGTCGCCGTGGAATCTCTCTATACACCGCGCTCCGGCGCGTTCCGCCCGTCGATCCCGTTCAACGAAGAGGCCCACAAGCCTTGACGTAAGCGGAATCGAGGGGTAATAGCGCGCCTCCTGTTGGACCGGCTGTGCCTTAGGGCAGACGCGGTGCGCGGAACGACCAGGGACACATTCGGTGTTTCTGGCTTGAAAGGCTCTCGCGGGGCGACCTGTGTGAGCCTGTCGTTTTTTGCGGACTTGTGCGTATCCGAGCGCTCGTAAGGGCATTCGGGGTTGGTCTTTGAAATGGTTCGAGATCACGCGGACGGGCCGCCGTCTGTTGGGGAATAGAAGAGCGATATGGATCGTCAGAACATCCGCATCCGGCTCAAGGCCTTTGACCATCGCGTGTTGGACCATTCAACGCGCGAGATCGTCAACACGGCCAAGAGGACCGGCGCGACCGTCCGGGGGCCTATCCCCCTGCCGACGTTGATCGAAAAATTCACCGTCAACCGCTCGCCCCACGTCGACAAGAAGTCGCGCGAGCAGTTTGAAATCCGCACGCACAAGCGCGTGCTCGACATCGTCGACCCCACCCCGCAGACCGTGGACGCGCTCATGAAGCTCGACCTGTCCGCCGGCGTGGACGTCGAGATCAAGCTGTAAGGGGATCGAACCGATGCGTACCGGATTGATCGCCAAAAAAATGGGTATGACCCGCTTCTTCGATGAAGCCGGTCAGCATGTCCCCGTCACCGTCCTGTCCCTCGAGGGCTGCACGGTCACCGGCCAACGGACCCAGGAACGTGACGGCTACGTCGCCCTCCAGCTCGGCGCTGGCGCGAAGAAGCCCAAGAACACCTCCAACGCCATGCGTGGCCACTTCGCCAAGGCTCAGGTTGAGCCCAAGCGGGTGATCGCTGAATTCCGCGTCGACCAAGACGCTCTGATCGATGTGGGCGCGGAATTCACCGCCGACCACTTCGTCGCCGGCCAGAAGGTCGACATCCAGGGCATCACCGTCGGTAAGGGTTTCGCCGGCGCCATGAAGCGCTGGAACTTCGGCGGCATGCGCGCCACCCACGGTGTCTCGGTCTCGCACCGGGCCCACGGTTCGACCGGTCAACGGCAGGACCCGGGCAAGACCTTCGCGGGCAAGAAGATGGCTGGCCACCTCGGTCAGGAAACCGTCACCACCCTCAACATCACCGTCTGGAAAGTGGACGCCGAGCGCGGCCTGATCCTGGTGAAGGGCGCCGTCCCCGGTTCGGAAGGCTCCTTTGTTAAAATCCGCGACGCGGTGAAGTCCGCCCGCCCTGAAGAAGCCCCGGTCCCCGGCGCCTTCCGCAAGGCCGGTCAGGAAACCGCCGCCGCTCCCGCTGAAACCCCCGCTGAAGAGGCCCAGGTCGAAGAGACCGTGGCCGTCGAAGCGTCGGCCGAGGGTGCTGAATAATGAAAATCGACGTCATCAAACTGGACGGCGGCAAGGCCGGCACTGTTGACCTCGACGACGCCATCTTCGGCATCGGCGAGATCCGCGGCGACCTCCTGCAGCGCGTCGTGACCTGGCAGCTGGCCAAGCGCCGCGCCGGGACCCACAAGATCCAGGTCCGGAACGAAGTCTCCCGGACCTCCAAGAAGATGTACAAGCAAAAGGGCACCGGCGGCGCTCGTCACGGTTCGCGCCGTGCGGCTCAGTTCGTCGGTGGCGCCAAGGCCCACGGTCCTGTCGTTCGCAGCCATGCGTTCGACATGAACAAGAAGGTCCGCGCCCTCGCTCTCCGTCACGCGCTTTCGTCGAAAGCCAAAGACGGGTCGCTGGTCATCCTCGACAACGTCACCCTGACCGAAGCCAAGACGGCCGCCCTGCGGACCAGCCTGGGTTCGCTGGGTCTGACCAACGCGCTGGTCATCGCCGGTCCGGAAGTGGACGCCAACTTCAAGCTGGCGGCCCGCAACATTCCGAACATCGACGTGCTGCCGAACGCCGGCCTGAACGTCTATGACGTCCTGCGCCGCCAGAAGCTGGTTCTGACCAAGGCGGCGATCGAGGCGATCTCGGCTCGCTTCTCCGATCAGAAGGAAGCCGCGTAATGGCCGCTACCGCTCGTCACTACGACACCATCCTGGCTCCGGTGATCACCGAGAAGGCCACGATCCTGTCGGAACAGAACAAGGTGGTCTTCCGCGTCGCCGACACCGCGACGAAGGACGAAATCGCCGCCGCCGTCGAGGCCCTGTTCAAGGTCACGGTCACCAAGGTCAACACCCTGAACGTCAAGGGCAAGACCAAGCGTTTCCGTGGTCGGATCGGCCGTCGCAACGACGTCAAAAAAGCCATCGTGACCCTGGCCGAAGGCCAGTCGATCGACATCACCACGGGGCTCTAGAGAAATGGCTCTGAAGCATTTCAAACCGACTTCCCCGTCGCGTCGCCAGCTGGTGCTGGTCGACCGCTCGGAACTCCACAAGGGTCGCCCGGAAAAGAGCCTCGTCGAGGGTCTGACCAAAAAGGGCGGTCGTGGCGGCGGTGGCCGTATCGCCGTCCGCTTCCGCGGCGGCGGCGCCAAGCGCCTCTACCGCATCGTGGACTTCAAGCGCCGCAAGTGGGACATCGCCGCGACCGTCGAGCGCATGGAATACGACCCCAACCGGTCGGCCTTCATCGCCCTGATCAAGTACGCCGATGGCGAGCTGAGCTACATCCTGGCTCCGCAGCGCCTCAAGGTCGGTGACGAGATCATCGCCTCGGCCAAGGTCGACGTGAAGCCTGGCAACGCCGCTCCGCTGAGCGGTCTGCCGATCGGCACGATCATCCACAACGTCGAGCTGAAGCCTGAAAAGGGCGGTCAGATCGCTCGGTCGGCCGGGTCCTACGCCCAGCTGGTCGGTCGTGACGCCGGCTATGCCCAGATCCGCCTGAACTCGGGCGAGCTGCGCATGGTCCAGGACAGCTGCATGGCCACGGTGGGCGCGGTTTCGAACCCCGACCACATGAACCAGAACCTCGGCAAGGCTGGCCGCGTTCGTCACATGGGCTTCCGCCCGCACGTTCGCGGCGTCGCCATGAACCCGGTCGACCACCCCCACGGCGGCGGCGAAGGCCGCACCAGCGGCGGTCGCCACCCGGTGACCCCGGCTGGTAAGCCGACCAAGGGCGCCAAGACCCGCGTGAACAAGACCACGGACAAGTTCATCATCCGTAGTCGTCACAAAGCCAAGAAGGCCCGCTAGAGATGACCCGTTCCGTTTGGAAAGGTCCGTTCGTCGACGGCTACCTGCTGAAAAAGGCCGATACGGCCCAAGCCAGCGGCCGCAAGGACGTGATCAAGATCTGGTCGCGTCGCTCGACCATCATGCCGCAGTTCGTCGGTCTGACGTTCGGCGTGCACAACGGCCAGAAGCATGTGCCCGTCATCGTGTCGGAAGACATGGTCGGCATGAAGTTCGGCGAGTTCGCGCCCACGCGCAACTTCCCGGGCCACGCGGCCGACAAGAAGGCCAAGAGGAAGTAGCGATGAGCAAGCCCAAGACTCAACGCCGCCTTCCCGGCACCGAAGCGATGGTCAAGCTGCGCACCCTGCGCACCTCGGCCCGCAAGCTGAACCTGGTCGCCCAGTCGATCCGCGGCCTCCGGGTGCAGCGGGCGCTGAACGAACTCGAGTTCAGCCACAAGCGCATCGCCAAGGACGTCCGCAAGGCGCTGTACTCGGCCATCTCCAACGCCGAGAACAACCACAACCTCGACATCGACAGCCTGGTCGTCGCCGAAGCGTTTGTTGGCAAGAACCTGATCATGAAGCGTTTCTCGCCGCGCGCTCGCGGCCGGGCTTCGCGGATCGAGAAACCGTTTTCCGAGATCACCATCGTGGTCCGCGAGCTGGGTGAGGCCGCCTGATGGGTCAGAAAGTCAATCCGGTCGGGCTCCGCCTCGGCATCAACCGCACCTGGGACAGCCGCTGGTTCGCCGACGGCCCCGAGTACGGCCGTTTGCTGCACGAAGACATCAAGGTCCGTCGTGAGCTGAAGAAGCGCCTGTACCAAGCCGGTATCTCGCGCATCATCATCGAGCGTCCGCACAAGAAGTGCCGGGTCACCATCTATGCCGCCCGCCCGGGCGTCATCATCGGCAAGAAGGGCGCCGACATCGACAAGCTCCGCAAGGACCTGTCGGCCCTGACCTCCGCCGAGGTGCACCTGAACATCGTCGAGATCCGCAAGCCGGAAACCGACGCCCAGCTGGTGGCCGAGAACATCGCCCAGCAGCTCGAGCGCCGGGTCGCCTTCCGCCGCGCCATGAAGCGCACCATGCAGTCGACCATGCGTCTGGGCGCCAAGGGCGTTCGGATCAACGTGGCCGGCCGTCTCGGTGGCGCTGAAATCGCCCGGATGGAATGGTACCGCGAAGGTCGCGTTCCGCTGCACACCCTGCGCGCGGACATCGACTACGGCTTCGCTGAAGCCAAGACCACCTACGGCATCATCGGCGTGAAGACCTGGATCTTCAAAGGCGAAGTGCTGGATCACGACCCGATGGCCCTCGACAAGCGTCTGGCCTCGGAATCGGGCCCCGCCGGCGAAGGCGGCGGACGTGACCGTGACGACCGTGGCCCCCGTGGCCCGCGTCGCGACCGCGGCCGTGGATCTGAGGCGTAACGAACATGCTGTCTCCGAAGAAAACCAAGTACCGGAAGGCCTTCAAGGGCCGCATCCACGGTATGGCGAAGGGCGGCACCCTGCTGAACTTCGGCTCCTACGGCCTGAAAGCCGTTGAGCCGGAGCGCATCACGGCCCGTCAGATCGAAGCGGCCCGCCGCGCGATCACCCGCCACATGAAGCGCCAGGGCCGCGTCTGGATCCGGATCTTCCCGGACCTGCCGGTCACCGACAAGCCGGCCGAAGTCCGGATGGGTAAGGGCAAGGGCGCCGTGGACTACTGGGCCGCTCGCGTTCACCCCGGCCGGATCATGTTCGAAATCGACGGCGTCGCCGACGATATCGCCCGTGACGCCCTGAAGCTTGGCGCCGCCAAGCTGCCGATCAAGACCCGCATCGTCACGCGCATCGACGCTGGCGTCGGCGCGGAGCACTAGAGATGAAGATCGATCAAATCCGGGGCATGACGCCCGATCAACTGGCCGAAAGCCTGCTGAACCTGAAGAAGGAGCAGTTCAACCTGCGCTTCCAGGCGGCGACCGGCCAGGTTGAGAAGACCCATCGCGTGAACGAGATCCGCAAGGACATCGCTCGCATCAAGACCGTGCTCCGCACCAAGCAAGCGGCGTAGGGAGAGACAAGATGCCGAAACGTATTCTCGAAGGCCTCGTCGTCTCCGACAAGGGCGACAAGACGGTGGTTGTGAAGGTCGAACGGACCATCCTGCACCCGCTGCTGAAGAAGATCGTCCGCCGCTCGAAGCGCTACCACGCGCACGACGAAGCCAATGCCTACAAGGCTGGTGAAGTCGCCCGCATCGTCGAGTGCGCGCCGAAGTCCAAGCTGAAGACCTGGGAAGTGCTTCCCAAGGCTTCGGCGTAATCTGGAAGGTTTGAACCATGATCCAGATGCAAACTAACCTGGACGTCGCCGACAATTCTGGCGCCCGCCGGGTCATGTGCATCAAGGTGCTTGGCGGGGCCAAGCGCCGCTACGCGCACGTCGGTGACAAGATCGTTGTCTCCGTGAAGGAAGCCATTCCGCGCGGCCGCGTGAAGAAGGGTGATGTGCTGCAAGCCATCGTCGTTCGCACGTCCTCGGCCATCAAGCGCAAGGACGGCTCGGTGATCCGCTTCGACAAGAACGCGGCCGTCATCGTCAACAAGCAGGCGGAGCCGATCGGCACCCGCATCTTCGGACCGGTTCCGCGCGAACTCCGCGCCAAGAACCACATGAAGATCATCAGCCTGGCTCCGGAGGTCCTGTAATGGCCGCGAAGATCAAGAAGGGCGACCGCGTCATCGTCCTGACGGGCAAGGACAAGGGCAAGACGGGCAACGTCACCCGCGTCCTCCCCAAGGAAGAGCGCCTGGTCGTTGGCGGGATCAACATGGTCCAGCGCCACACCAAGCCGACCCAGGGCGACCCCCAGGGCGGTATCAAGAACAAGGAAGCGCCGCTGCACGTTTCCAATGTCGCCATCGTCGATAGCAACGGCAAGCCGACCCGCGTCGGTTTCCGCATCGACGGCGACAAGAAGGTGCGCGTCGCCAAGAGCACCGGTGAGGTGATCAATGGCTGATCAAGCTTATATGCCCCGGCTGAAGTCCGAATATCGCGAGCGCATCCGCGCCGTGATGAAGGAGCAGTTCGGCTACACCAACGAAATGCAGATCCCCAAGCTCGACAAGATCGTTATCAACATGGGGATCGGCGAAGCGGTTGCGGACTCCAAGAAGGCCACCGCGGCAATGAAGGACCTGGCGGCGATCGCCGGCCAGAAGCCGCTGCCGACCAAGGCCCGTCTCTCCGTCGCCCAGTTCAAGGTGCGCGAAGGCATGACCGTCGGCGCCAAGGTGACCCTGCGCGCCGACCGCATGTATGAGTTTCTCGACCGTCTGATCACCATCGCTCTGCCGCGGGTGAAGGACTTCCGGGGCCTCAACGGCAAGAGCTTCGATGGTCGCGGCAACTACGCCATGGGTCTGAAGGAGCACATCGTGTTCCCGGAGATCAACTACGACGAAATCGATCAGATGTGGGGCATGGACATCATCGTCTGCACCACGGCCCGGACCGATCAGGAAGCCAAGGCTCTCCTGAAAGAGTTCAAATTCCCGTTCAACTCGTAGGCGGGAAGGAAAGAACCCATGGCTAAGAAAAGCGCCGTAAACCGCAACGAGAACGTCAAGGCCCTCGTGAAGCAGCTCGCCGCCAAGCGCGCCGAGCTGAAGAAGCAGGCCAACGACGAGAGCCTGCCGCTCGAGGAGCGCTTCGAGGCTCGCCTCAAGCTCGCCAAGCTGCCGCGCAGCTCTTCCGCGACTCGCATTCGTAACCGTTGCGAAGTCACCGGGCGCCCGCGCGCCTACTATCGCAAGCTCAAGATGAGCCGGATCGCGCTGCGGGAGCTTGGCTCCGCTGGCCAGATCCCCGGCCTCGTCAAGTCGAGCTGGTGAGGACCATCAGATGTCGATGAATGATCCCCTGAGCGATCTGATCGCCCGCATCAAGAACGCCGCCATGCGCAAGCGCTCGAAGGTGTCGACCCCCGCGTCGAAGCTTCGCGCCCGTGTCCTGGATGTCCTGGCCGATGAAGGCTACATCCGCGGCTATTCGCTGGTCGAGAAACCCGGTGCTTTCCCGGAGTTCGAGATCGAGCTGAAGTACTTCGACGGCCAGCCGGTCATCGCGGAAATCTCCCGCGTGTCCAAGCCCGGTCGCCGCGTGTACAGCTCGATCAAGGACCTGAAGCCGATCAAGAACGGCCTCGGTATCTCGATCCTGTCCACTCCCAAGGGCGTCATGTCCGACAACGCGGCGCGCGACGCCAACGTTGGCGGCGAAGTCCTCTGCAGGGTCTACTAAGATGTCCCGGATTGGTAAGAAGCCCATCGCGATCCCGGCCGGCGTGACCCTCACGCTGGACGGTCAGACGGTGTCGGTCAAAGGCCCGAAGGGACAGCTGTCCTGGACGGTGATCGACGACGTCGTGATCACCCACGAAAACGGCGAACTCACCCTGGCCCCGCGTGACGACAGTCAACGCGCCCGGTCGATGTGGGGCCTGTCGCGCACCCTGGTCGGCAACATGGTCCATGGCGTCACCGAAGGGTTCGAGCGCAAGCTCGAACTGGTCGGCGTCGGCTATCGCGCCGCCCTGAAGGGCGATGCGCTGTCGCTGCAGCTCGGCTTCAGCCACGACGTTGAAGTGGCTCCCCCCGCGGGCGTCACCTTCGTCGTTCCGAAGCAGACCGAAATCACGATCAGCGGGATCGACAAGCAGGCGGTTGGAGAAATCGCCTCGAAGATCCGCCGCCTCCGTCCGCCGGAGCCCTACAAGGGCAAGGGCGTGCGGTATGCCGGCGAAAAGGTCCGCCGCAAGGAAGGCAAGAAGAAGTAAGCCATGCCGCTCTCTCCCTCTGAAATCACCAAGCGCCGCGCGACCCGCATCCGCAGCCGCCTCAAGAAGGTCGGCAACGGTCGTCCGCGCCTCACGGTGTTCCGCTCCTCGAAGAACATCTACGCCCAGGTCATCGACGATGCCCGTGGCGTCACCCTGGCCGCCGCCTCCACCCTCGAGGGTGAAGACAAGGCCAAGGGCGGCGACAAGGACGCCGCCGCCAAGGTGGGCAAGCTGGTCGCCGAGCGCGCCATCGAAAAGGGCGTCAAGGACGTCGTCTTCGATCGCGGCGGTCACATCTTTCACGGCCGGATCAAGGCGCTGGCTGACGCCGCGCGTGAAGCCGGCCTGAACTTCTAAGGATCGATCATGGCTCGTGAACAACAACGCGGCGATCGTCGCGACCGCCGCGACCGGCCCCAGGAAGACGGTCCCGAAAGCGACATCGTCGAGAAGCTGGTCCACATCAACCGCGTCGCCGCCACCGTGAAGGGCGGCCGTCGCTTCAGCTTCGCCGCTCTGATGGTCGTCGGTGACCAGAAGGGCCGCGTGGGCTTCGGTCATGGCAAGGCGCGTGAAGTGCCGGAAGCCATCCGCAAGGCCACCGAGGAAGCCAAGAAGTCGATGATCCGCGTGCCGCTGCGCGAATCCCGCACCCTGCACCACGACGGCAATGGCCGTTGGGGCGCTGGCAAGGTGATGGTCCGCTCGGCGCCTCCCGGCACCGGCATCATCGCCGGCGGTCCGATGCGCGCGGTTCTGGAAACCCTGGGCGTTCAGGACGTGGTCGGCAAGTCGACCGGGTCCTCCAACCCCTACAACATGGTTCGCGCCACCTTCGAAGCGTTGAAGGTGCAGTCGTCGCCCCGCCAGATCGCCGCCAAGCGCGGCAAGAAGGTCAGCGACGTCCTGAGCCGCCGCGCCGACGGGGCTTCGGCCGCGCCGGAAGCTGTCGAGGGCTAAGACATGGCCGAGAAAAAGACCGTCACCATCCGCCAGACCGGCAGCCCGATCCGTCGGAACGCCGTGCAGCGCGCCACCCTGTCGGGCCTGAAGCTGAACAAGCTGGGCCGTGTCGCCACCCTGGAGGACACTCCTTCCGTGCGCGGCATGATCCTCAAGGTCCGCCACATGGTGGAAGTGGTCGAGTAGGACTGCTAAGAGACCGCGAAACGCCTTCCCCGAAAGGGGAGGGCGCTTTCTCATTTTTACATCGCCGAGTCCGGGCCAGGCCCGGGCGCCAGATCTCCAAGGAGAGGCAACCATGACGAAACTGAACGAAATCGCTCCCCGCGAAGGCTCCACCAAGGGCCGTATGCGCATCGGCCGCGGCCCGGGTTCGGGCAAGGGCAAGACCGGTGGTCGCGGTGTGAAGGGCCAGAAGGCGCGCTCGGGCGTCGCCATCGCCGGCTTCGAGGGCGGCCAGATGCCGCTGCACATGCGCATGCCCAAGCGTGGCTTCAACAACCCCTTCGCCAAGGAGTTCGCGGAAGTGAACCTGTGGCGCCTGGAACAGGCCGTCGCGGCCGGCAAGCTCGACGTCAAGAAGGCGGTCGACACGGAAGTCCTGCTGGCCGCCGGCATCATCCGCCGCGCCAAGGATGGCGTGAAGCTGCTGGGCAAGGGCGAGATCAAGGCCAAGCTGAACCTGACCGTCTACGCCGCCACCCCTTCGGCCGTCGCGGCCGTGGAAAAGGCCGGCGGCAGCGTCACCCAGACCCGTCCGGTCAAGGCGGAAGCCGAGGCCTGATAGACCGTCAACGATTAGGGGTCGCGGAATCCTCCGTGCGCCCCTATCTGATGGCCTCATCTGAGTCAGGGGATTGTCGATGGCCTCGGCCGCCGAACAGCTAGCAGCCAACATGAACTTCGGGGCCTTCCAAAAGGCCACCGAGCTTCACAAGCGTATCTGGTTCACGCTCTGGGCGTTGATCGTCTACCGCATCGGGACCTACATCCCGATCCCCGGCATCAACACCGAAGTCTTCCAGCAGACCTTCCAGAACCAGACCCAGGGCATCCTGGGCATGGTCAACATGTTCAGTGGCGGCGCCGTCGAGCGGATGGCCATCTTCGCCCTGAACGTGATGCCCTACATCAGCGCCTCGATCATCGTGCAGCTGATGGGCTCGGTGTATCCGCCGTGGGAGAAGCTGCGCAAGGAAGGCGGCGAGGCCGGCCGCAAGCAGCTGAACCAGTACACCCGCTACCTGACCGTGGCCCTGGCCCTGTTCCAGGCGGTGGGCATCGCCTTCTCGCTGAACGCCTCGCCGGGCGTCGTCAACGTCCCCGGCCCGATCTTCATCCTGTCCACCGTCGTCGGCCTGACCGGCGGCACCATGTTCCTGATGTGGCTGGGTGAACAGATCACCGCCCGCGGCGTCGGCAACGGCGTGTCGCTGATCATCTTCGCCGGCATCGTGGCCGCCCTGCCGATCAGCCTGTCGCAGCTCTTCCAACAGGTTCAGGTCGGCGCGGTCAGCTCCTTCCTGCTGCTGCTGCTGGCTGTCATGGCCGTGGTCGTGGTCGGCGCCATCGTCTTCATGGAGCGCTCGCAGCGCCGGCTGCTGGTGCAGTATCCCAAGCGCCAGGTCGGCAACCGGATGATGGGCGGCGAGTCGAGCTTCCTGCCGCTGAAGATCAACACCGCCGGGGTCATCCCGCCGATCTTCGCCTCCTCGCTGCTGCTGCTGCCGGCCACCGCCGCCGGCTTCCTGAAGCCGGAGACGATGCCGGCCTGGGCCCAGTGGCTGCCGGAGATGGTGCGCTACCTGCAGCACGGCCAGCCGCTGTACATGGTGGTCTACGGCCTGCTGATCATCTTTTTCTGCTTTTTCTACACCTCGATCGTCTTCAATCCGGACGACACGGCCGAGAACCTGCGCAAGTACGGTGGCTTCCTGCCGGGCATCCGGCCCGGCAAGCGGACGGCCGAGTACCTGGACTATGTGCTGTCGCGCCTGACCGTCATCGGGGCCGCCTACATCACCGTGGTCTGCCTGGTTCCGGAGATCCTGGTCGGAGTCATGGGGGCGCCCAACAGCGCCCGGGCCCTGGGCGGCACCTCGATCCTGATCGTCGTGTCGGTGACCATGGACACCGTGGCGCAGATCCAGTCGCACCTGCTGGCGCACCAGTACGAGGGGCTCATCAAGAAGTCCAAGCTGCGCGGCGGCAAGAAGTAGGGCAGGGGAGGCCCGACGCGATGAACCTGATCCTGTTCGGGCCGCCCGGCTGCGGCAAGGGCACCCAGGCCAAGAAGCTGGTGGATGGACGCGGCATGGTCCAGCTGTCCACCGGCGACATGCTGCGGGCCGCCATCGCCGCGGAGTCGGAGCTCGGCGTGAAGGTGAAGGACATCATGGCCCGGGGCGACCTGGTGCCGGATGCCATCGTCATCGCGCTGATCGAGGAGCGCCTGCCCGAGGCCGAGGCCGCCGGCGGCGCCATCTTCGACGGCTTCCCGCGCACGGTTGCGCAGGCTGAGGCGCTGGACGCCATGCTGGCGCGGCGCGGCAAGAAGATCGACCGGGTCGTCCGCCTCCTGGTGGATGAACCGGAACTGCTCGCCCGGGTGACCGGGCGATTCGAACAACAGGGGCGACCGGACGACAATCCGGAAACCTTCGTCACCCGTCTGGCTGCCTACAACAAGCAGACCGCGCCTTTGCTCCCCTACTATGAGAGCACCGGCAAAGTTCGCGAAGTGAATGGGATGGGGACCATGGACAGCGTGGCCGCGGAAATCGCGGCGGCGTTGGACGAGGTCGAGGCCTGAACCTTTACGTCGGGGCGGATTCATTCGCTTCCGGCATTGACGGAAACAAAACGTTGCTTATAACGCTGCGTTTCCGCGAATGGCGCGACTCTCTCCGGCTCTCTTTCGAGAGCACGGCGGCGTGGCGTTTCGTTTTGCGTGCACCGATTGGGTGCAACTGAAGAGAGAGCAGACGTGGCCCGTATCGCAGGCGTCAATATTCCGTCGAACAAGCGCGTCGTCATCGCGCTTCAGTACATCCATGGCATCGGCCCGAAGTCCGCCAAGGACATCGTGACCAAGGTCGGGATCGAGGACAGCCGCCGGGTCAACGCCCTGAGCGACGCCGAAGTCCTGCAGATCCGCGAAGCGATCGACAAGGATCACACCGTCGAGGGTGACCTGCGTCGTGAGACCGCCGTCAACATCAAGCGTCTGATGGACCTGGCCTGCTACCGCGGCCTGCGTCACCGCAAGGGCCTGCCGGTCCGCGGTCAGCGCACGCACACCAACGCCCGCACCCGCAAGGGTCCGGCCAAGCCGATCGCCGGCAAGAAGAAATAAGAGAGCGCCCCGATGGCCAAGGAACCGGTTCGCGTCAAACGCCGCGAACGTAAGAACATCACTTCGGGCGTGGCGCACGTGAACGCCTCGTTCAACAACACCATGATCACCATCACCGACGCCCAGGGGAACACCATCTCCTGGTCCAGCGCCGGCATGATGGGCTTCAAGGGCTCGCGCAAGTCGACCCCGTACGCCGCTCAGATGGCCGCCGAAGACGCGGGCAAGAAGGCGGCCGAACACGGCGTGCGCACCCTGGAAGTGAACGTCTCCGGTCCGGGTTCGGGTCGGGAATCGGCTCTGCGCGCCCTGCAGGCCGCCGGCATGACGATCACCACCATCCGTGACGTGACGCCGATCCCGCACAACGGTTGCCGGCCGCCGAAGCGCCGCCGGGTCTAAGACCCGAGCGACCGATTTTAACTCGCCGGCTCCGCGATTCGCGGGGCCGGCACACGTGTTTCGAGGATATCCGCCCGTGATCGAACGCAACTGGAACGAGCTGATCCGCCCGGAGAAGCCGCTGATCGAGACCGGTTCCGACGCTAACCGCAAGGCGCGTCTGGTGGCCGAGCCGCTCGAGCGCGGCTTTGGCGTGACGCTCGGCAACGCGCTGCGCCGCGTTCTTCTGTCGTCGCTGCAAGGCGCCGCCGTCACCGCCGTCCAGATCGACGGCGTGGTCCACGAGTTCAGCTCGATGGAAGGCGTCCGCGAGGACGTCGTCGACGTCGTCCTGAACATCAAGCAGCTGGCCCTGCGCATGCACTCCGAAGGCCCCAAGCGCATGACGCTGAAGGCCACTGGCCCCGGCGCCGTCACCGCCAGCCAGATCGAAGTCCCCTCGGACATCGAGATCCTGAACGGCGACCATGTGCTCTGCACCCTGGACGAAGGCGCCTCGGTGCGCATGGAGTTCACGGTCAACAACGGCAAGGGCTACGTGCCGGCCGACAAGAACCGCCCGGAAGACGCCCCGATCGGCCTGATCGCCGTCGACAGCCTCTACTCGCCGGTCAAGCGCGTCGCCTACCGCGTCGAGCCGACCCGTCAGGGCCAGTCGCTGGACTATGACAAGCTCATCCTGGAAGTCGAAACCAATGGCGCCGTGTCGCCGGTGGACGCGGTGGCCTACGCCGCCCGCATCATCCAGGACCAGCTGCAGATCTTCATCACCTTCGAAGAGCCGAAGGCCAAGTCGGATGGCGAAGCCAAGCCCGACCTGCCGTTCAACCCGGCCCTGCTGAAGAAGGTCGACGAGCTGGAGCTGTCGGTCCGTTCGGCCAACTGCCTGAAGAACGACAACATCGTCTACATCGGCGACCTGATCCAGAAGACCGAAGCCGAGATGCTCCGCACCCCGAACTTCGGCCGCAAGTCCCTCAACGAGATCAAGGAAGTGCTTTCGGGCATGAACCTGCACCTCGGGATGGACGTGCCCAACTGGCCGCCGGAAAACATCGACGATCTGGCCAAGAAGTTCGAAGACCAGATCTAAAACCTGTAGTAGGAACCCCCGCCGCCGAGAGGCGCCGGAGTTTTTGGAGAGACCGACATGCGCCACGGTTACGCGCACCGCAAACTGGGCCGCACTTCCAGCCACCGCACCGCCATGTTCGCGAACATGTCGGCGTCGCTGATCAAGCACGAGCAGATCGTCACGACGCTGCCGAAGGCCAAGGAACTGCGTCCGATCGTCGAGAAGCTGGTCACGCTCGCCAAGCGCGGCGACCTGCACGCTCGCCGTCAGGCCATCAGCGCCGTTCGCGACGTCGAACAGGTCGGCAAGCTCTTCGCGACCCTGGGTCCGCGCTACAAGGAACGTCAGGGTGGCTACATCCGCGTCCTCAAGGCCGGCTTCCGCTACGGCGACAACGCGCCGATGGCCGTGATCGAGTTCGTCGACCGCGACCCGTCGGAAAAGGGCAAGGACTCCGGTCCGGTCCAGACCTTCGGCGACGACGAATAGTCGTTTCCACGGTTGAGGTTTGAAGAGGGCGGCTGGGAAACCAGCCGCCCTTTTTCTTTCTCCCTCCCCTTTATGGGGAGGGACAGCGGGGCGCAGCCCCGCAGGGTGGGGTACTCGCGTGACGAAGCGCGCTGCATCCGACTTCCCCACCCGGACGGCTCCGCCGTCGTCCCTCCCCATAAAGGGGAGGGAGGCGCGCGCGCTCCTCTGCACCCCTACAGCGAGAACGTCGACGTGATCTGCTGGCCGCCGCGTTCGATGGTGACCTGCCAGCGGCGGGCGTTCTGGGCGGTGGCGGCGGCGACGTCGGCTTCGGTGCGGACCTGCTTGCCGTTGATCGCCCGGATGAAGTCGCCGGGACGCAGGCCCACGCGGGCGGCCAGGCCGTCCGGCGCCACCTGCAGCACCACCAGGCCGCGGCCGACGAAGGGGTCGATGCCCTTGGCGTCGGCCATGGCCGGGGTCAGCTCGGCGACGAAGGCGCCCTGGAACGGGTTGCGGCCCTGGATGGTGCGGCCGCCGTCGGCCCGGCCCGGAGCCTTCTCGGCCCGCACGCTCAGGGTCTGTTCGCGGCCGTCGCGCAGCACCTTCAGCGCCGCCGTCTGGCCGATCTTCAGATTGCCGAAATAGTAGGTGACCGCCCCCTCGTCGTTCACCGGCTCGCCGCCGATGCTGAGAATGACGTCGCCCTGGCGCAGGCCGCCGCGCTCGGCGGCGGCGCCCGGCCAGACATCGGCCACCAGCACCCCGCGCGGGGCGTCGAGGCCCAGGCTGTGGGCGACGTCGGAGGTCACCGCCTGACCGCGGGCGCCCAGCCAGGGGCGCACCACGGCGGTCTCACCGCCGAGCGCGGCGCTGACGATCTGGCGGGCCATGCTGGCCGGAATGGCGAAGCCGACGCCCGACGACTGGCCCGAGCGCGACAGGATGGCGGTGTTCACCCCGATCAGGTCGCCGTCCATGTCGACCAGCGGGCCGCCGCTGTTGCCCGGGTTGATGGCCGCGTCGGTCTGGATGAAGAAGCCGAAGTCGGTGATGCCAAGGTTGGACCTGGCGGTCGCCGAGACGATGCCGTTGGTCACCGTCTGGCCGACCCCGAACGGGTTGCCGATGGCCAGCACCAGGTCGCCGACCTCGAGGGTCTCGCCGGCGTCGATGGCGATGACCGGCAGCTTCTCGTTGCCGACGTCGATCTTGAGGACGGCCAGGTCGGCGCGCGGGTCGGCCAGCAGCACCTTGGCCGGGAATTCCCGGCGGTCGGCCAACTGCACCATGACCTCGTCGGCGCCCTCGATGTTGTGGTTGTTGGTGATGATCACCCCGTCTGCGCGGACGATGGCGCCTGAGCCGAGGCTCTGCTGGATGCGGGCCTGGGGCACGCCGCCGCCGCTGAACAGCTCCCAGAAGGGATCGACTCGCTGGCGCACCGTGCGGCGGCTGGAGACGTTGACCACGGCCGGCGCGGCCTTCTTCACCACCGGGGCGAAGGACTGCTTCATGGCCGCGGCGCTGGTCGGCACGGACTTGGCCGGCTCGGGCAGGCCCTGGGCCTGGGTATCGTGGCCGGGCGAGCAGGCGGCAAGAACAGCCAGGGCCGGGATCAGGACTTTATAAGCGCGCATGGGTCTCCAACGGGTCTTGACGCTCCCGCCCGTTAGAAAGGGCAGGTTTTCGGCGCAATCAAGGCGGTGAAGATCTCAGGCCGGTTGCGGTTCCGCCGGCGGAGCCGGCTTGGCGACCTGCAGGGCGATCAGGAAGCTGCCCAGCATCAGCGCCGAGGCGATCAGGATCGGCAGGCCGGGCATATGCAGGGTGTCGTTGTGGTCGACGGCATAGGCGAAGGTGTAGCCGAACACCGCCGGGGCGATGATCTGGGCGATGCCCATGATGGCGCTGTTGGCGCCCTGCAGCTGGCCCTGCTCGTGCGGGGCGACGCGGCGGGTCATCAGCGCCTGCATGCCAGGGCCGGTGAAGCCCATCAGGGCGAAGATCGGCACGCCCACGAAGTAGAGCCAGCCATTGGGCGCCAGGCCGAAGACGGCGAAGCCGAGCGCGCCGCTGGCCAGCCCGAGGAGGAGGGCGCCGCGCTCGCCGATCTTCTTGACCACCGGCCCGACCAGCAGGGCCTGGACGATGATGTTGGCGACGCCGGTGGCCAGCATGCTGAGGCCCACCATGGCCGGCGACCAGCCGTAGCGGTAGCCCGAGTAGAGGACGAAGATCACCGGCAGAACGACATGGGCCATCTGGAACAGGAAGCCGACGGTGGCCAGGCCCAGCAGGTCCTTATGCGAGCGCAGCAGCTGCAGGGAGCCGAGCGGGTTGGCCTTGCGCCAGTCCAGCTTGGCCACGCGCTTTTCCTTGGGCAGCGACTCCGGGAGTATGAAGAAGCCGTACAGCCAGTTGAGCAGAGCCAGACCGGCGCAAACGAGGAAGGGCAGGCGCAGGTCGATCTCGGCCAGGAAGCCGCCCAGCACCGGGCCCAGGGTAAAGCCCACCCCGAACGCCGCGCCCAGCATGCCGAAGGCCTTGGCCCGGTTCTCCGGGGCGGTGATGTCGGCGATGTATGCGTTGGCGGTGGAGAAGCTGGCGGCGGTGGCGGCGTTGATCACCCGGCCGACGAACAGCCAGCGGATCGAGGGCGCGAAGGCCATGAACAGGAAGTCGATGCCCAGTCCGAAGATCGAGGTCAGCAGCACCGGGCGGCGCCCGAACCGGTCCGACATCAGGCCCATCACCGGGGCGCAGAAAAACTGCATCAGCCCGTACACGGTGGCGAACAGCAGGTTGATCTCGGAAGCCAGCGCGAAATCGCCGCCGGCCATCTCCTTGATCAGATTGGGCAGCACCGGGATCATGATGCCCAGGGCGATGATGTCGATCGTCGCGGTGACGAAGATGAACCCCACCGCCGCCGTGCGGCGATGGCCCTTCAGACTGTCTTCGCTCATCCCTGGCCCCTCAGAAGTGTCTTGGGCGCGACCTGCCGCCAGGCGAGGCGGATCAGATCGGCCAGCTTTTCGGAATCAATGGACCCGATGGCGATCAGGGTCCAGCCGCCCCGGTCCCAGCCGCCCGGCAAGGCCAGAATCGCCTCGGGGTCCGATTGCCGCAGGCTTTCCTTGATCTCGGGCAGCAGCTTCAGCGCCACCTGCTCGCCGGCCGGCGGCAGGGTGGCGAAGATCTTGCCCTTCACCCGAAAGGAGGCGCGGTCGAAGTGGGGGTGCTCCTCGGCGAGCGGGAGAGACAAGGCGAGCGCGCGGATGTCGTCGGCTGTCACGATCCTTCTCCCGCTTGTCGGGAGAAGGTGGCGGCGAAGCCGACGGATGAGGGCAGCACCGGCGGTGGGGGATTGGCGCCGCGCAGGCCTTCGCTGGCCGGCGCTGCCCTCATCCGACCCCCTTCGGGGGCCACCTTCTCCCGACAAGCGGGAGAAGGGAGGAGTGTGGTCGTCATGCGATCTCTCCCATCCGGTCCAGCAACTCACGCCACCAGTCGCCGTGGCGCTTCATGAAGTAGCCGTTTTCCATGCCGTGCTTGGCGACATGCTCGCGGGGCACGCTGTCCCAGCCGGTGTGGACGACGGTGACCCGGGTCTCCTCGCCGACCGCCTCGAAGGTGACCTCGACGTCGGTCATCTGGTCCGGCGTGAAGGTCGCCTGGCGCCAGCCGAAGGCCAGTCGAACGCCGGGCTCCCAGGCGGTGACCTTGCCGACCTCGAAGACCTTGCCGCTGGGCAGCCGCTCGACCAGCCGCGCCTCATCCTCGAAGGCCATCTCGCCCGGTGAGCGCGGCGTGAAGACGAACTCGGGATTGGGCTTCCACCACAGGGAAATATCCCGGGTGAAAACCTCGAACGCCCGCAGGGGCGTGGATTTCACCCGGATGGAAACCAGGACCCGGCTGGCCACGCTCAGTCCTGCTCCAGATGGGCCTTGAAGGCCGCCAGCTGGGCGCTCCACATCCGTTCGGTCTGTTCCAGCCAGCGAATGAGATCGACCATGGGCTCGGCCCTCAGCTGATAGACGCGGACCCGGGCGTCGAACTCCGGGTGGCTTTCCTCGACCAGGCCCGCCACCTCTATCAGGCCAGACTGGCGCAGGGTCTTGAGGTGGCGGCTCATGGCCGGCGGGGTCAGGCCGGCGGCCTGGGCCAGCTCGCCGGCCCGGTGCGGCCGTTCGCGCAACAGCTCCACCACCCGCCGCCGATGGGGATCGGCGAGGGCGGCGAGCGTCGTGTCGAGGCGTGCTGTCGCTACCATTCCTTGTAGACGGTGGTCTTCAGGCCGGTCTTGGCTTCCCATTCTTCGGGCGTGCTGGCGGCGACGGTCTGGCCAATGGTCCAGATGTGGCCCTCGGGGTCTTTGCAGCGGTAGGTGCGGTCGCCGTAGAACTGGGTCTCCGGCTCGACGATGATCGTCGCGCCAGCCTTGCGGGCCCGTTCGCAGTGGGCGTCGATGTTGTCGGCGGGGTCTTCCAGCTGGACGTGGACGGTCTGGGTCATCAGCCCGCCGATCGAGGCCGGGCTCTTGTGCTCGGCGGTCCACTCGCTGCCGACCATCACCGCGCCGGTGCCATAGCGCATCTCGCTGTGGCCGACGTTGCCCTCGGGGTCTTCGATCAGCAGGATGATCTCGAAGCCGAATGCCTCCTCGAGGAACTTCAGGGCCGCGCGCGGGTCCTTGTAGACCAGGGCGGAGGTGAGGGCGGGGCGCTTCCAGGCCATGGGCTGGCTCCTGTTGTCGTTCGAGTTAATATTTCACCCAAACCGCAACTATGTCAATCCTCCCCCGGCGCGCAGCGACGGGGGAGGGGGACCGCCCGCGAAGCGGGTGGTGGGGGGGG
>NZ_JBXASF010000022.1:0-57112 GCF_058809015.1 Caulobacter sp. GW821-FHT11A05
GTCGCGGGCGGTCGCTGCTACGACCGCCCGCAATCGGCACAATGACAGATCGCAAACACACAAGGGCAGCGCCGGCTGTAGACGATTAGCGGCCCGCCGCTATCCGGATGGTCTCCAGGACCTTTTCGGTATCGTTGCCGATCTCCGAGTTCCTGAACCGGAGGACGCGATATCCGGCGATCCGCAGGCGGGCATCACGCTCCCGGTCATAGGCGCTGTCTTCGTGTGTCGGGCCGTCTGCCTCGACGATCAGCCGCGCGTCGACGCACAGGAAGTCGGCGATGTAACCGGCGATCGGAACCTGTCGCCGAAACTTCAGGCCCGCGAGCTTGCGACCTCGCAGGTGCTTCCACAGCCATGCCTCGTTGGAGGTCGGCTCTTGCCGCATCACCTTGGCGTGGATCTGGTTCCGCATCGTGAACATATGTAGAACACTGTATTGCGGAACGCTGATCGTCAAGAGCTGGCGCTGCCCTCATCCGACCCCCTTCGGGGGCCACCTTCTCCCGACAAGCGGGAGAAGGGACGCAGCTTTTGCTGCGGCTCTCACTGCTGCTGCTGTTGCTGCTGTTCCTCGCGGAAGGCGTCGACGCTGCGGCGTCTCCCGCCGCGGAAGGTCGGCCTGGGGAGGTGGAAGAATTCTGGTTCGCTGACGGCCGACCTGGCCTTGGTGACGGCCACGTCGACGGCCAGCTCGCTTTCGCTATTGCCCTTGTAGACGCCGCGGGAGGGGGGGAGGTCGCCGTAGTCCCGGCCGATGGCGACGCCGACATGGCGTTCGCCGGTCAGGATGTTGTTGGTCGGGTCGAAGCCGACCCAGCGGTGGCTGGGCAGGAAGACCTCGACCCAGGCGTGGGTGGCGTCGGGGTCGGAGCGGTCGCCCTTCTTGCGGTCGGTGAACAGATAGCCGGAGACGTAGCGGGCCGGCAGGCCCCAGTCGCGGGCAATGGTGATCATGATGTGGGCGAAGTCCTGGCAGACCCCGGCCCCGCGCTTCAAGGCCTCGTCGATGACGCTGTCGGCGCGGGTGACGCCGGGCTCATAGGCGAAGCAGGCGTAGATGGTCTGGTTCAGGTAGCGCAGGCGGCTCAACGGGTCGCGGATCTGGCTGGCCTCCAGGGCCTTGGCCTGCATGAATTCGCGCAGGGCCGGAGTCACCTGGGTAAAACCATGCGGGTGCAGGAAGTCGAAACATTCCGCCTGGGTAAAACTGCTGCGCAGCCGGTCCCATTCGCCGAGGTCGAGGTGCTCGGGCAGTTCCGGCGGCTCCTGGGTCTCGACGCAGGCGCGGGCGACGATGGTCAGCTCGTCGTGCGGCTGGGGCACGTCGAAATGGTGCACGGCGTTGCCGAAGGGGTCGATGTAGCTGAACAGCTGGGCGCGGGGTTCGAGCTCGAGGTCGAAGCTGATCAGTCGCTGGCGGATCGACTTCTGGGGCTGCATGCGCAGCTCCATGATGCTCTCGCGGATCGGCTTCTCGTAGTGGTAGCGGGTGACGTGGCGGATATCGAGCAGCATCAGGCCGGCAACCTCATCTCGAGGGGATAGGCGACGAAGGTCTGGTAGAGGGCCTCGTGGATGCGGCTGCAGTCGGCCACCACGGATGCCAGCAGGGCGGCGGCGCCGTTGGCCTCCAGTTCCTCCAGGTCGGTGAACTCCAGGCGCGAGCTGAGCCGCCCGGCCAGCCGCTCGGGCCGGCCGCGGCCGCCGAAGGCGACGTGGCTGGCGATGTCGGCCATGCTTTCCTCGATACGGGCGGTGGCGAAGCGGATCGAGCGGGGGAAGTCCTCGTCGAACAACAGGAAGTCGAGGATGTGCTTGGGCTCGATCTCGGCGGTGTAGGTGCGCAGGTAGGGCTCCAGGGCGCAGCCCATGCGCAGGACGTTCATCAGCGTGACGTGGTCCCCGGTCGGCACCGCCCCATCCCCAAACGCCGCGCGCAGCAGGCGGGCGATCAGCTGCGCCCGCTCGATGTGGACGCCCAGCATCAGGAAGCGCCAGCCCTCGCCATGGCTCATGGTGGCGTCGGCGGCCCCCTTGAACAGGTGCAGGTCGGCGATGACCTCGTGCAGGAAGGCCGAGTGGGCGCGGTCGAAGGTGCGTTCGGCGCTGCCCTCGGTGACCCGCAGGTAGAGGATGTTGAGCCGCTCCCACATCTCGGTGGTGATCTGGTCGCGCACCTGGCGGGCGTTTTCGCGGGCCCGGGCCAGGGACATGCGCACCGAGTTGGCGTCGTCATGGCCGAGGGTCAGGTTGCGGGCGGTCTCGAACAGGTTGCTGTCGGCGGCGGTGACGTCGTCGCCCAGCGCCGCCAGGGCGATGCGGGCGGTCTCGTTGGCGGCCATCGAGCGGTCGAGGGTGGCGTTGAGGGTGACGTCGGCCAGGCGGCTGACGTGCTCGGCCCGCTCCACATAGCGGCCCACCCAGTAGAGGCTGTCGGCGACGCGGGCGAGCATCATGGGTGGCTGTCTCCATTCGCCAGGACCCAGGTGTCCTTCGACCCCCCACCCTGGCTGGAGTTGACCACCAGGCTGCCCTTGCGCAGGGCGACGCGGGTCAGGGCGCCCGGCGTCACCACGATCTTCTCGCCCGACAGGATGAAGGGCCGCAGGTCGACGTGGCGGCTCTCGACCCGGCCGTCGATCAGGCAGGGGGCGGTCGACAGCTGGATGGTCGGCTGGGCGATGTAGTTGCAGGGGTCGGCCTTGATGGCGACGGCGAAGTCCTCGCGCTCCTGTTTGGAGGCGTGGGGGCCGACCAGCATGCCGTAGCCGCCGGAAGCGCCTACGGCCTTGACGACGAACTTGTCGAGGTTGGCCAGCACATGGCTCAGCTGGGCCGGCTCTCGGCAGAGGTAGGTCTCGATGTTGGGCAGGATGGCGTCTTCGCCCAGGTAGTACTGGATGATCTGCGGCACGTAGGCATAGACGGCCTTGTCGTCGGCGACGCCGGTGCCGGGGGCGTTGCAGATCACCACATTGCCGGCCCGATAGGCGTTGAACAGGCCGCCGACCCCGAGGCTGGAATCGCGGCGGAAGGTCAGGGGATCGATGTAGTCGTCATCGACCCGGCGGTAGATGACGTCGACCCGCTGCAGGCCGGTGGTCATCCGCATGTAGACCATGTTCTCGTGGATCACGAGGTCGCGGCCCTCGACCAGCGGCACGCCCATCAGCCGGGCCAGGTAGGCGTGTTCGTAGTAGGCGGAATTATAGACCCCGGGGGTCAGGACGACGACCTGGGGGTCGGCCCGCCAGTCCTGGGCCATCGACTTGAGGGTGGTCAGCAACAGGTCGGGATAGCGCTCGACCGGCCGCACGCTGGCGGCGCGGAAGGCGCCGGGGAAGGTGCGGCGGGCCGCATCCCGGTTGGCCAGCATGTAGGAGACGCCGCTGGGGACGCGCAGGTTGTCCTCCAGCACATAGAAGGCGCCGTCCTGGCCGCGGATCAGGTCGCTGCCGCAGACGTTGGCGTAGGCTTTGTGCGGCACATAGAGGTGCTGCATCTCGCGGCGGTAGCTGGGGGCGCCGAGCACCAGGTCGCGCGGCACGATGCCGTCCATCAGGATCTGCTGCTCGCCGTAGATATCGGCCAGGAACATGTTGAGGGCGCGCAGGCGCTGGGTCAGGCCGGCCTCGATGACGTCCCACTCGGCCGAGGGGATGATGCGCGGGATCAGGTCGGTGGGGATGATCCGCTCGGTGGCGGCCTCGGCGCCATAGACGGTGAAGGTGATGCCCTGCAGCAGGAACGACCGCTCCAGGGTCGACTGGCGGGCGGAAAGGTCCTCGGTCGACAGGCTGCTCAGCCGCTCGTGCATCACCGCGTAGTGGTCACGCACGCCGCTGTCGGCGTCGTACATCTCATCGAAGGCGGCGCCCGGGGTGTAGAAGGGCTGGGCCATGGGGAGGCTCTGGGTCTGCCCCTGATCTTTGGTGCGGCTATCGGCCAATTGAACTTCAGTCCCCCAGGTCACGCGGGCCGCTGACGGCCTCTCATCCAACGCATCACTAACCGGTCCGGCGCCATCGCGCGCGCGAACGGAGCGAGTCAGCGGCCGCAAAACGCCGCTGCCTGACATTTGTGCAGGCTTTGCGCGCGGTGGGAAGCGGAACGCGAGCGGTCCCCCGACGGCCCAGTTTGGGTTATCGCGGCAATAAGGAAGTCTGGTGTCTCGGCGATAACGAATTCTGGATACCGCGGTCCCGGGGGCAGCGAGCCCTCTTTGGAGAGCGCCATGACTGACTTCGCCGCAACGATCGAACTCTCGGCCCTGGACGGGACGGACGGCTTCCGGATGGAGGGCGTGGTCGCCGGAGACGTGGCCGGCTTCTCGGTCGCCTCGGCCGGGGACGTCAACGGCGATGGTATCGATGACCTGATCGTCGGCGCCCGGGGCGCCAGCCCGAACGGCGGCCAGTCCGGCTCGACCTATGTGGTGTTTGGCGCCAACGCCGGGTTCGCCGCCACGTTCAACCTGTCGGTCCTGGACGGAACCAACGGCTTCCGGATCGACGGCGAGGTCGCCGGAGACAACGCCGGCCATTCCGTCGCCTCGGCGGGGGACGTCAACGGCGACGGGATCGATGACCTGATCATCGGGGCCCGGGCCGCCGATCCCAACGGCACCTTGTCCGGCGCCGCCTATGTGGTGTTCGGCACGGCCGCCGGCTTCGCCGCCACCGTCGCGCTCTCCGCGCTTGACGGGACCGATGGCTTTCAGATCAGCGGTGAGACGCTGGGAGACGGGGCAGGCTGGTCGGTCGCCTCGGCGGGGGACATCAACGATGACGGGATCGACGACCTGCTGGTTGGGGCCCGGGGTGTCGATACGAACGGCAGCAACGCCGGCGCCAGCTATGTGGTGTTCGGAAAGGACACCGCGGTCGCCGGCGACTTCCTGGCCGAGCTCGACGTCACCGCCCTCGACGGGACCAACGGTTTCAAGATCAACGGCGTCGCCGCGCTCGACACCAGCGGCTTTTCGGTGGCCTCGGTGGGGGACGTCAACGGCGACGGCGTCGACGACCTGATCATCGGGGCTCATTTCGCCGATCCGAACGCCGCCGACACCGGCGCGAGCTATGTGGTGTTCGGGACGGCCGCGGGCTTTGCCGCCACCTTCGAACTCTCGGCCCTGGACGGCACCAACGGCTTCCGGATCGATGGCGAGGCGGCCAGCGACCAGAGCGGCTATTCGGTCGCCTCGGCCGGGGACGTCAACGGCGACGGCATCGGCGACCTGATCATCGGCGCCATCGGGGCTGATCCGATCGGCGCCTACGCGGGCGCCAGCTATGTGGTGTTCGGCACGGACGCCGGCTTCGGGGCCAGCCTGCAGCTCTCCGCCCTGAACGGAACCAATGGCTTCCGGATCAATGGCCTGGTGGCGGCCAGCGCCACCCACAACGGCTCTTCGGTCGCCTCGGCGGGGGACGTCAACGGCGATGGCTACGACGACCTGATCATCGGGGCCTACAACACCGACGCGAACGGCGTCGACTCCGGCGCGGCCTATGTGGTGTTCGGCGCCGCGGCGGGCTTCGCGGCCACCTTCGAACTCTCCAGCCTGGATGGAACCAACGGATTCCACATCAACGGCGCCCTGGCCGGGGACGTGACGGGCTGGTCGGTCGCCTCGGCCGGGGACATCAACGGCGATGGGATCGACGACCTGATCGTCGGAGCCAAGTTCGCCGACCCGAACGGCGCCAGCTCCGGCGCCAGCTATGTGGTGTACGGGATCCAGGCGGACCTGACCCGGACCGGCACGCCCCTGGCCGATATCCTGGACGGCGCCAGCGCCAACGACATCCTGTCGGGTCTCGCCGACAAGGACATCCTGCGCGGCTTCGCCGGGGTGGACCTGCTGGACGGCGGGGCCGGCAACGACCTGCTCTACGGCGGGGCCGGGATCGACGACCTGATCGGTGGCTCGGGCAACGACTGGCTGCAGGGCGATGACGGCAACGACGACCTGGCCGGCGGGACCGACAGCGACAAGCTGTTCGGCGGCCTGGGGGCGGATGCCCTGGATGGCGGCGACGACAACGACCGGCTGGACGGCGGCGACGGCATCGACACGCTGACCGGCGGCGGCGGCAATGACTACATGGATGGCGGGGCCGGGGCCGACGTGATGAGCGGCGGCCTGCTGAACGACGTCTACATCGTCGACGACGCCGGCGACCAGACGATCGAGGCGCTGAACGAGGGCTACGACATTGTCCGCACCGCCCTGGACGGCTGGGTGCTGGGCGCCAATATCGAGGCGCTGGAGCTGCAGGGCGGCGGCGACATCGACGGAACCGGCAACAGCCTGGCCAACATCATGGTCGGGAACGCCGGCGCCAACACCCTGTCAGGCGCGGTCGGCAACGACACGCTCCACGGCGGCGACGGCGACGACATCATCATCGGCGGCCTGGGCGGCGACCTGCTGCACGGTGGCGCGGGGGCGGATGCGTTTGTCGTCGCCCACGCCTTCGGGGCCGGGCTGGAGACCGATCAGATCTTTGACTTCAGCGCCGCCGAGAACGACTGGATCGACCTCTCGGCCATCGACGCCATCGCCGGCGGAGCGGACGACGCCTTCACCCTGGTCGGCGCCTTCGGCAAGCATGCGGGCGAGATGACCCTGAGCTTCGCCGGCGGGATCACCACCCTGAAGCTCGACGTCGGCGGCGACGGCAAGGCCGACTACCAGCTGAAGATCAACGGCGACGTCACCGGCGATACCGCCGGCTGGCTGTTCTAGCGGCCGTCGGCCCCGCCCGGCTCGCCCGGGCGGGGAAAGTCGTTCCAATTTATTCCACTGCCGGCCCCCGCCGATACGTGGTCTGACGGAGCTCAAATCGGGGAGCCAACGGGGCCAGATCCGACAGGAGCTCCCCCATGCCCTTTGCCGCCACGATCGAACTCAGCGCCCTGGATGGGACCACCGGCTTCAAGATCAGCGGCGCGGTGGCGGGCGATAGCAGCGGCTGGGCGGTCGCTTCGGCCGGGGACGTCAACGGCGACGGCATCGACGACCTGATCATCGGGGCCAGGTACGCCGACCCGAACGGGGGCAACTCCGGCGCCAGCTATGTGGTGTTCGGCAGCGCCGCAGGCTTCGCGGCCAACCTCGACTTGAGCGCCCTCAACGGGACCAACGGCTTCCGGATCAGCGGCGTGGCGGCGGGCGACCAGAGCGGCGTCTCGGTGGCCTCGGCCGGGGACGTCAACGGCGACGGCATCGACGACCTGATCGTCGGGGCCCGGTACGCCGATCCGAACGCGGTGAACGACGCCGGCGCCAGCTACGTGGTGTTCGGCAGCGCCGCGGGCTTCGCGGCCAACCTCGATCCGGCCACCCTGAATGGTGTTGGCGGCTTCAAGATCAGCGGCGTGGCCGTGGAAGGTCAGAGCGGCTTCTCGGTGGCCTCGGCGGGGGACGTCAACGGCGACGGGGTGGGCGACCTGATCATCGGGGCCAGGTACGCCGACCCGAACGCCGTGCCCAATTCCGGCGCCAGCTATGTGGTGTTCGGCAACGCGGCGGGCTTTGCGGCCAACCTCGACTTGAGCGCCCTCAACGGGACCAACGGCTTCCGGATCAGCGGCGTGGGGCCGGGCGAGCGCAGCGGCGAATCGGTGGCCTCGGCCGGCGACGTCAACGGCGATGGCTTCGGCGATCTGATCATCGGGGCCGCCAACGCCGACCCGAACGGGGTGAACAATGCCGGCGCCAGCTATGTGGTGTTCGGCGCCGCCGCCGGCTTCGCGGCCAATCTCGACCTGAGCGCCCTGAATGGATCGAACGGCTTCCGGATCGAGGGCGCGGTGGCGAACGACTACAGCGGCATCTCCGTGGCCGCGGCGGGAGACGTCAACGGCGACGGCCTGGGCGACGTGATCGTCGGCGCCTGGTTCGCCGATCCGAACGCGCGGAACGGCGCCGGCGCCAGCTATGTGGTGTTCGGCGCCGCCTCGGGCTTCGCGGCCAGTCTCAACCTGGGCGCTCTGGACGGAACCAATGGCTTCCGGATCAGCGGCGCGGTCGCGGGCGACCTGAGCGGCGTTTCCGTGGCCTCGGCCGGGGACGTCAACGGCGATGGCGTCGACGACCTGATCGTCGGGGCCAGGGGCGCCGACCCGAACGCGCAGTCCAGCGCCGGGGCCAGCTATGTGGTGTTCGGCCGGGACACGGGCACCGAGGGCGGCTTCGCGGCCAACCTCGACCTGAATACCCTGGACGGGACCAACGGCTTCCGGATCAACGGCGTGACGGACGGTGACCAGAGCGGCGTCTCGGTGGCCTCGGCCGGGGACGTCAACGGCGACGGCGTCGACGACCTGATCATCGGGGCCGTGAACGCCGACCCCGGGGGGTTACCCAACGCCGGCGCCAGCTATGTGCTCTTCGGCATCGCCGACCCGGTCAGCTTCACCGGCACGGCGGCGAACGACACCCGGCGCGGCAGCGTGGTGGCCGACAGCCTGCAGGGCCAGGACGGCAACGACGTGCTGCGCGGCCTGGCCGGCGACGACATCCTGGACGGCGGCGCGATGGGCGATGTCCTGTACGGCGGCGATGGGGCGGACGACCTGATCGGCGGCGACGGCGGCGATGTGCTGAACGGCGACGACGGGGATGACCAGATCGACGGCGGCACGGGTCATGACAAGCTGAACGGCGGCCTTGGCGCGGATGTCCTGATCGGCGGCCTGGGCAACGACCGCTTTGACGGCGGCGTCGGCATCGACAGCCTGACCGGCGGGGCCGGCAATGACTACCTCGACGGCGGCGTGGGCGCCGACATGATGACCGGCGGGACCGAGAACGACATCTACATCGTCGACGCCGCCGGCGACCAGACGGTCGAGGCCCTGAACGAAGGCTACGACATCGTCCGCACCGCGCTGGACGGCTGGGTGCTGGGCGCCAACCTGGAGGGGCTGGAGCTGCAGGGCTCGGGCGACCTCTCCGGGTCCGGCAACGGCGGGGCCAACAACATCCAGGGCAACAGCGGCGCCAACAGCCTGGACGGCGGGGCCGGCAACGACACGCTGAACGGCAACGACGGCGACGACACCATCGTCGGCGGCCTGGGTGGCGACCTCATGCGCGGCGGCATCGGGGCGGATGCTTTCGTCGTCGCCCACGCCTTCGGGGCCGGAATGGAAACCGACCAGATCTTCGATTTCAGCGCCGCCGAGAACGATTGGATCGACCTGTCGGCCATCGACGCCATCGCCGGCGGGGCCGACGACGCCTTCACCCTGGTCGGCGCCTTCGGCAAGCATGCCGGCGAGATGACCCTGAGCTTCGCCGGTGGAATCACCACCCTGAAGCTCGACGTCGGCGGCGACGGCAAGGCCGACTACCAGCTGAAGATCAACGGCGACGTCACCGGCGACAGCGCAGGCTGGCTGTTCTAGCGGCGGCCGATCCCGTCCGGCTCGCCCGGGCGGGGAAACTCGTTCCAATTTATTCCACTGCCGGGCCCGGCCCATCCATGCTTTGAGGGTGCTCAAATCGGGGGGTCGATGGGGCCGCACTCCGATGGGAGCCCCCATGGCCTTTGCCGCAACGATCGACCTTGCCGCCCTCGACGGGACCACCGGCTTCCGCATCACCGGCGCGGCGGCGGGCAACCAAAGCGGCATCTCAGTGGCCTCGGCGGGGGACGTCAACGGCGACGGCATCGATGACCTGATCATCGGGGCGATTACCGCCGATCCGAACGGAGTCGTCGACGCCGGCGCCAGCTATGTGGTGTTCGGCAGCGCCGCCGGCTTCGCAGCCGACCTCAACCTGGCCGCCCTGGATGGGACCAATGGTTTCCGCATCAACGGCGCGGCGACGCTCGACCGCAGCGGCCTCACGGTGGCCTCGGGGGACGTCAACGGCGACGGGATCGGCGACCTGATCATCGGAGCCCAGGGGGCCAACGCCAACGGAACCGACTCCGGCGCCGTCTATGTGGTGTTCGGCAAGGATACGGCCGTCGCCGGAGCCTTCGCGGCCGACCTCAGCCTGAGCGCCCTGAACGGAACCACCGGCTTCCGGATCAGCGGCGCGGGGACCAACCAGCAGATCGGCGATGCGGTCGCCTCGGCCGGGGACATCAACGGCGACGGCTACGACGACGTGATTGTCGGACGCTTCACCTCGGGGGGGACCTATCAGACTGGCGTCAGCTATGTGGTGTTCGGCAAGGACCCGGCGGTCTCCGGGCCCATTGCCAACCTCAGCCTGGCCGCCCTGAACGGAACCAACGGCTTCCGGATCACCGGCGCGGTTTACGACCTCAGCGGCTATTCCGTCGCCGCGGCGGGGGACGTCAACGGCGATGGCCTGGACGACCTGCTCATCGGCGCGATCCACGGCGGCTTTGCGATCAACGGCTTCCAGTCCGGCTCCAGCTATGTGGTATTCGGCAAGGATACGGCCGTCGACGGGGCCTTCGCGACCGACCTCAACCTGGCCGCGCTGAACGGAACGGACGGCTTCCGGATCGACGGCGAGGCGGAGTACGACTTCAGCGGATCCTCGGTCGCTTCGGCGGGGGACGTCAACGGCGACGGCATCGGCGACCTGATCATCGGGGCCAGGGACGCCAGCCCGAACGGCGTCTACTCCGGCGCCAGCTTTGTGGTGTTCGGCAGCGCCGCCGGCTTCGCGGCCAGCCTGGACCTGGGCGACCTGGACGGGACCAACGGCTTCCAGATCAGCGGCGTGGCGACGCTCGACCGCGGCCAGGAGGTGGCCTCGGCGGGAGACGTCAACGGCGACGGCATCGGCGACCTGATCATCGGCGTCCGGAACGCCGACCCGAACGGAGGCGACTCCGGTTCCAGCTATGTGGTGTTCGGCCGCACCACGGGCTTCGCGGCCAACCTCGACTTGAGTTCCCTGAATGGAACGGACGGCTTCCGGATCAACGGCCTGGCGGGGGGCGACCTCAGCGGCTGGAGCGTGTCCTCGGCCGGCGACGTCAACGGCGACGGGGTTGACGACCTGATCATCGGCGCCCCGAGCGCCAACGCGAACGGGGCCGATTCCGGCGCCAGCTATGTGATCTTCGGCATCCCTGACTCCATCAGCTTCACCGGCGGCGCCGGCGACGACACGCGCAACGGCGGGACGCTCGCCGACAGCCTGTCCGGCGGCGGCGGCAAAGACAGGCTGAACGGGCTGGGCGGGGACGACACCCTCGACGGCGGCGACAGCAACGACGTCCTCAGCGGCGGTGACGGGGCGGACGACCTGCTCGGCGGCCTGGGCGGCGATACGCTGTTCGGCGACGCCGGCGCCGATGAGCTGTCGGGCGGCGACGGGGCGGACAAGCTCTACGGCGGCGTCGGGGCCGACCAGCTGAACGGCGGGACCGGCAACGATCGCATGGACGGCGAGAGCGACATCGACACCCTCACCGGCGGGGCGGGCAACGACTACATGGACGGCGGCCTCGGGGCCGACATCATGACCGGCGGGACCGACAACGACGTCTACATCGTCGACGACGCCGGCGACCAGACCATCGAGGTCGCGGGCGAGGGTTACGACATCGTCCGCACCACCCTCTCCTGGGCCCTGGCCGACAACATCGAGGCGCTCGAACTGCAGGGCGCCACGAACGCCGACGGCACGGGCAACGCCGGGGCCAACAACCTGCAGGGCAACAGCGGAAGCAACACCCTCTCGGGTCTGGCCGGTGTCGATACCCTCAACGGCAATGGCGGCGACGACATCATCATCGGCGGCGAGGCCAACGATCTGCTGCGCGGCGGCCTGGGGGCCGACACCTTCCTGGTCGGCCACGCCTTCAGCGGCGCCCTGGAGACCGATCAGGTCTATGACTTCTCGACCCTCGAGGGCGACCGCCTCGACCTCACCGGCGCCTTCGCCGGCGTGATCGCCAAGGTCTCGGCCTTCACCCACACGGCCGGCGAGATGACCCTGACCCATGCCGCCGGCATCACCACCGTGCGCCTCGACATCGACGGCAACGGCGTCGCCGAGTACCAGATGAAGATCAATGGCGACGTCACCGGCGACACCGCCGGCTGGCTGCTCTAGCGGGGTCGCCGGCCCCGCCCGGCTCGTCCGGGCGGGGAAAATCGTTCCAATTTATTCCACTGCCGGGCCCGGCCCATCCATGCTTTGAGGGTGCTCAAATCGGGGAGGCGACGGGGCCGCATCCGACAGGAGCGCTCCGATGGCCTTTGCCGCCACACTCGACATCAGCACCCTCGACGGGACCACCGGCTTCCAGATCACCGGCGAGGTGGGAGGCGACATGGCCGGCTATTCCGTCGCCTCGGCGGGGGACATCAACGGCGATGGCATCGACGACCTGATCGTCGGGGCCAGGAACGCCGACCCCAGTGGCCTCTCCTCCGGCGCCAGCTATGTGGTGTTCGGCAGCGCCGCGGGCTTCCCGGCCAACATCGACCTGAACGCCCTCGACGGAACCAACGGCTTCCAGATCAGCGGCCGGGCGGCGAGCGACCAGAGCGGTTGGGCGGTGGCCTCGGCGGGGGACGTCAACGGCGACGGCATCGGCGACCTGATCATCGGGGCCCTCCGCGGCTATGGGAACGTGCTCTATTCCGGCGCCAGCTACGTGGTGTTCGGCAGGGACACCGCGACCCTCGGCGACTTCGCCGCCGACTTCGACCTCTCCACCCTGGATGGAACCAATGGCTTCCGGATCAGCGGCGTGGCGGCGAACGACTGGAGCGGCTTCTCGGTCGCCTCGGCGGGCGACGTCAACGGCGACGGCGTCGACGACGTGATCGTCGGCGCCCCGCGCGCCACGCCCAACGGCCTCTATAGCGGCGCCAGCTATGTGGTGTTCGGCAGGGACACCGCGACCCTCGGGGCCTTCGCGGCCGACATCGACCTTTCCGCCCTCGACGGAACCAACGGCTTCCAGCTCAATGGCGCGACGGGCGTCCAAAGCGGCTTCTCGGTGGCCTCGGCGGGGGATGTCAACAGCGACGGCGTCGACGACCTGATCATCGGGGCGCACCGCCGCGACAGCTACAGAGGCGCCAGCTATGTGGTGTTCGGCAAGGACACCGCGGTGGCCGGAACGTTCGCGGCCGACATCGAACTCGACGCCCTGAACGGAACGGACGGATTCCGGATCGATGGCGCGGCGACGGGCGATACCAGCGGCATTTCGGTGGCCTCGGCCGGAGACGTCAACGGCGATGGCGTCGATGACCTGATCATCGGCGCCACGTACGCCGCCACCTACGCCGGGTCCAGCTATGTCGTGTTCGGCAAGAACACGGCGGTCGGCGGGGCCTTCACGGCCAGCCTGAACCTGGGCGCCCTGGATGGAAGCAATGGCTTCAAGATCACCGGCGTCTGGGGCGGTGACTACAGCGGCTGGTCGGTGGCCTCGGCCGGTGACGTCAACGGCGACGGCATCGGCGACCTGGTCGTCGGGGCCCCCTTCGCCGACCCGAACGGGGTGTCCATGGCCGGCTCCAGCTATGTGGTGTTCGGCAAGAACACGGCCACCGACGGGGCCTTCGCGGCCAACCTGAACCCCGGCGACCTGAACGGGACCAACGGCTTCCGGATCGATGGCGTGACGCTCAACGACCGGATCGGTGTCAGGGTGGCCTCGGCGGGAGACGTCAATGACGACGGCGTCGACGACCTGATCATCGGCTCCTCGGCCCCCGGCGCCGGCGCCGGCTATGTGGTCTTCGGCATCTCCGGCGTGGTCAGCTTCACGGGCTCGGCGGCGAACGATACCCGCGACGGCGGCGCCCTGAATGACAGCCTGTCCGGCGGCGGCGGCAACGATGTGCTCAACGGCCTGGCCGGCGACGACCTGCTGGACGGCGGCGATCTGAGCGACATCCTGCACGGCGGGGCGGGGGCGGACGACCTGCTGGGCGGCCTGGGCGGCGATATTCTCTACGGCGACGACGGCGCGGATGAACTCAACGGCGGCGATGGGGCCGACAAGCTCTATGGCGGCATCGGAGCCGACCAGCTGAACGGCGGGACCGGCAACGACCGCATGGACGGCGAGAGCGACATCGACACCCTGACCGGCGGTGCGGGCAACGACTACATGGACGGCGGCCTCGGGGCCGACATCATGACAGGCGGGACCGACAACGACGTCTACATCGTCGATAACGCCGCCGATCAGACCATCGAGGTGGCCGGCGAGGGCTATGACATCGTCCGCACCACCCTCTCCTGGACCCTGGCCGACAACATCGAGGCGCTCGAACTGCAGGGCGCCACGAACGCCGACGGCACGGGCAACGCCGGGGCCAACAACCTGCAGGGCAACAGCGGAAGCAACACCCTCTCGGGTCTGGCCGGTGTCGATACCCTCAACGGCAATGGCGGCGACGACATCATCATCGGCGGCGAGGCCAACGATCTGCTGCGCGGCGGCGCGGGGGCCGACACCTTCCTGGTCGGCCACGCCTTCAGCGGCGCCCTGGAGACCGATCAGGTCTATGACTTCTCGACCCTCGAGGGCGACCGCCTCGACCTCACCGGCGCCTTCGCCGGCGTGATCGCCAAGGTCTCGGCCTTCACCCACACGGCTGGCGAGATGACCCTGACCTATGCTGCCGGCATCACCACCGTGCGCCTCGACATCGACGGCAACGGCGTCGCCGAGTACCAGATGAAGATCAACGGCGACGTCACCGGCGACACCGCCGGCTGGCTGCTCTAGCGGGGTCGCCGGCCCCGCCCGGCTCGCTCAACCGGGAAGATCGTTCCAATTTATTCCACTGCCGGGCCCTGCCTGTCCGTGCTCAGAGTGGGGTCAAATCGGCGGCCGACGGGGCCAGGACCGACAGGAGCTCCCCATGGCCTTCGCCGCCACGATCAGTCTCGCCGCCCTCGACGGGACCAACGGCTTCCGCATCAGCGGCGCGGAGCCGGGCGATGTGAGCGGCTGGTCGGTCGCCTCGGCGGGGGACGTCAACGGCGACGGCATAGACGACGTGATTGTCGCGACCCGGTTCGGCGACAGCTATGTGGTGTTCGGTAGCAGCGCGGGCTTCGCGGCCAACCTCGACCTTGGCGCCCTGAACGGAACCAACGGCTTCAAGATCAGCGGCCTGGCCGGCCAGTCGGTCGCTTCGGCGGGAGACGTCAACGGCGACGGCGTCGACGACATCATCATCGGGGCTGCCGGCAGTGGGAGTTGGTCCGTCTTTGTGGTGTTCGGGAAGGATACGGCCACCGACGGAGCCTTCCTGGCCAACCAGGCCGTTGGCGCCTGGACAACCCCGGGCTTCTACATCAACGGTGCAGCGCCGGGCCACACCTTGGGCAGCTCGGTGGCCTCGGCGGGCGACGTCAACGGCGATGGCCTGGACGATCTGATCATCGGGGCTCCGTACGCCGATCCGAGCGGCTACGGCGCCAGCTATGTCGTGTTCGGCAACGTGTGGGGCTTCGGGTCCTACCTCGAGCTTGGCGACCTCGACGGAACCAATGGCTTCAAGATCGTCGGCGCGGCGGGGCAACACCTCAGCGGCTGGTCAGTGGCTTCGGCGGGCGACGTCAACGGCGATGGCCTGGGCGACCTCATCATCGCCGCGCCCGGCGCCGGCGACAGCGGCGCCAGCTATGTGGTGTTCGGCAAGGATACGGTCGCCGACGGGGCTTTCGCCGCCGAGCTGAGCTTGAGCGCCCTGGACGGAACCAACGGCTTCCGTATCCTCGGCGAGGCGACGAACTGGAGGGGCTACTCGGTCGCTTCGGCCGGTGACGTCAACGGTGACGGCTTGGGCGACCTGATCGTCGGCGCCCCCCGCGCCAGCCCGAATGGCGCTTCGTCCGGCGCCAGCTATGTGGTGTTCGGCAGCGCCGCGGGCTTCTCGGCCGACCTGTACCTGAGCGCCCTTGACGGAACCAACGGCTTCCGGATCAACGGCGGCGCGGGGCACGGCTACAGCGGCTGGTCAGTCGCCTCGGCGGGTGACGTCAACGGCGACGGCGTCGGCGACCTGATCGTCGGCGCTCCGGAGACCTCCCCGAACGGCGGCTTCTCCGGCGCCAGCTACGTGGTGTTCGGCAAGGATACGGCCACCGACGGGGCCTTCCTGGCCAACCTCGACCTGAGCGCCCTGGACGGAAGCGACGGTTTCCGGATCGATGGCGCGGCGGCCCTCGACCAGAGCGGTTCGTCGGTCGCCGCGGCGGGAGACGTCAACGGCGACGGCATCGACGACCTGATCGTCGGGGCCTTTCTTGCCGATCCGAACGGCGCCAGTTCCGGCGCCAGCTATGTGATCTTCGGACGCGCCGATGCGGTCAGCTTCGTCGGCACGGCCGGGAACGACACCCGGCGCGGCAGCGTGCTGGCCGACAGCCTGCAGGGCCTGGGCGGCAACGACCTGCTTCGCGGCCTGGCCGGCGACGACCTGCTGGACGGCGGGACCGGCGCGGACACCCTCGACGGCGGCCTGGGGGCCGACGTGATGAGCGGCGGGACCGAGAACGACATCTATATCGTCGACAGCCTGGGAGACCAGACCATCGAGAACGCCGGCCAGGGCAGCGACACCGTCCGCACCGCCCTCGACGGCTGGGTGCTGGCCGCCAATCTCGAGAAGCTGGAGCTGCAGGGCTCGGCCGCCCTCTCCGGAACCGGCAACAGCCTGGCCAACACCCTGCTGGGCAACAGCGGGGACAACACCCTGTCCGGCCTGGCTGGCGTCGACACCCTCGACGGCGGCCTGGGGGCCGACGTGATGAGTGGCGGGACCGAGAACGACACCTATTTCGTCGACAACCTGGGCGACCAGACCATCGAGCTCGCCGGCCAGGGCATCGACACCGTCCGCGCCACGATCGACTGGGTGCTCGGCGCCGACTTCGAGGTGCTCTACCTGCTGGGCTCGGCGGGCCTCTCCGGAACCGGTAGCAACCTGGACAACCTTCTGTACGGCAACAGCGGCGCCAACACCCTGTACGGCCTGGGCGGCGTCGACATCCTCGACGGCGGCCTGGGGGCCGACGTGATGAGCGGCGGGACCGGCAACGACACCTATATCGTCGAGAACCTCGGCGACCAGACCATCGAGAGCGCCAACCAAGGCCACGACACCGTCCGCACGGCCCTCGACGGCTGGGTGCTCAGCGCCAACCTCGAGGTGCTCTATATGGAGGGCTCGGCGGGCCTCTCCGGGACCGGCAACAGCGGCGCCAACCTGTTGCGGGGCAACAGCGGGGCGAACACCCTGTACGGCCTGGCCGGCGGCGACACCCTCGACGGCGGCCTGGGGGCCGACGTGATGATCGGCGGGACCGAGAACGACATCTATATCGCCGACAACCTGGGCGATCAGACCCTCGAGAACGCCGGCGAAGGCGTCGACATCGTCCGCACCGCCCTCGAGGGCTGGGCGCTCGGCGCCAACATCGAGACGCTGGAACTGCAGGGCTCGGCCAACCTCTCCGGAAGCGGCAACAGCCTGAACAACACTCTGAAGGGCAACAGCGGCGCCAACACCCTGTACGGCCAGGCCGGCGGCGACGTCCTCGACGGCGGCCTGGGGGCCGACGTGATGGTCGGCGGGACCGAGGACGACACCTACCTCGTCGACAACCTGGGCGACCAGACCATCGAGAACATCGGGGAAGGCTCCGACAGGGTTCAGACCGCCCTCGACGGCTGGGTGCTCGGCGCCAACATCGAGGTGCTCCTGCTGACGGGCTCGGCGGGCCTCTCCGGAAGCGGCAACGGCCTGGCCAACACCCTGTACGGCAACAGCGGCGCCAACACCCTGTACGGTCTGGCCGGCGTCGACGCGATCTTCGGCTACAACGGCAACGACATCATCGTTGGCGGCCTGGGCGACGACGTCATGGCTGGCGGCGCCGGGGCGGATGTGTTCGTCGTCGACCACGCCTTCGCCGCCGGACTGGAGACCGACACCATCTCCGACTTCAGCACCGCCCAGGGCGACATCCTCGACCTGTCCGGGGCCTACGGCGGCACGCTCGCCATCGTCTCGGCCTTCACGGGCGCCGCCGGCCAGATGACCCTGGCCTACGCCAGCGGCCAGACCACCGTCAGGCTGGACGTCGACGGCAACGGGGTGGCGGAGTACCAGCTCAAGATCAACGGCGACGTCACCGGCCAGACCGCCGGCTGGCTGCTCTAGCGGCGTAGCCGGCCCCGCCCGGCTCGCCCGGGCGGGGAAAATCGTTCCAATTTATTCCACTGCCGGAGCCGGCGTATCCGTGTTCTGAGGATGCTCAAATCGGGGGGCCAACGGGGGCCGGCTCCGACAGGAGCTCTCCCATGCCCTTTGCCGCCACGATCAACCTCGGCGCCCTCGACGAGGCCACCGGCTTCAAGATCAACGGGGAGGCCATGACCGACCTGAGCGGTTGGATCACCGCCTCGGCGGGGGACGTCAACGGCGACGGCATCGATGATCTGATGATCTCGACCTGGTGGGCCGACCCGAACGGGAGCAAATCGGGCGCCAGCTATGTGGTGTTCGGCAGGGATACGGCGGTCGTCGGAAATTTCGCGGCGAACCTGAACCTGAACGCCCTGGACGGCAGCAACGGCTTCAAGCTCAGCGGCGTGACCACAAACGAGTATAGCGGCTACTCATCCGCCTCGGCGGGCGACGTCAACGGCGACGGCATCGACGACCTGATCATCGGAGCCATGGGCGTCGGTGCGAACGGAGCCAGCTATGTTGTGTTCGGCAAGGATACGGCCGCCACCGGGCCGTTCGCGGCGAACCTGACCCTGAGCGCGCTGAACGGAACCAACGGCTTCCGGATCATCGGCGCGTCGGCGGGCGAAACCAGCGGCCGCGCGGTCGCCTCGGCGGGGGACATCAACGGTGACGGCGTCGACGACCTGATCATTGGGGCCATCACCGCAGCCCCGAACGGACGGTCCGCCGCGGGCGCCAGCTATGTGGTGTTCGGCAAGGAGACGGCCGTGGCCGGGGCTTTCGCGAGCGATCTTGATCTGAGCGCGCTGGACGGAACCAATGGCTTCCGGATCGACGGCGCGACGTCGGGCGATTTCAGCGGCAATTCGGTCGCCTCGGCGGGCGACATCAACGGCGACGGCGTCGACGATCTGATCATCGGGGCCTCGGCCGCCGACCCGAACGGCGTCAGCTTCGCCGGCGCCAGCTATGTGGTGTTCGGCAAGGACACGGCCACGGCTGGGGCCTTCGCCGCCAACCTGGACCTTGCCGCCCTGGACGGGACCAATGGCTTCCGGATCAGCGGCGCGGCGACAGACGACCAGCTTGGCCGCTCGGTGGCCTCGGCGGGTGACGTCAACGGCGACGGGATCGATGACCTGATCGTCGGGGCGTACACCGTCGCTGTGAACGGAGCAAACGCCGGCGCCAGCTATGTGGTGTTCGGCAAGAACACCGCCATCGCCGGAGCCTTCGCCGCCGACTTGAACCCGGTCGCCCTGGACGGAACCAACGGCTTCCGCATCCTTGGCCTGTCGGCGAATGACGGGGCCGGCCGACGGGTGGCCTCGGCGGGAGATGTCAACGGAGACGGCATCGACGACCTGATCATCGGGGCCGCGGGCGTCGACCCGAACGGCGTCAACGGCGCCGGCGCCAGCTATGTGGTCTTCGGCAAGGCGACCGGCTTCACCGCCGACCTCGACCTGAGCGCCCTGGACGGAACGGACGGCTTCCGGATCGATGGCGCCCTTGAGCTCGATTCGGCCGGTTTCTCGGTGGCTTCGGCCGGGGATGTCAACGGCGACGGCGTCGACGACCTGATCATCGGGGCCGTCGGCGCCGACCCGAACGCGATCAGCTCCGCCGGCGCCAGCTACGTGATCTACGGCCGTGTCGGCTTCACTGGCACGGCGGCGAACGAGGCCCGCACCGGCGGGGCATCGCATGACAGCTTGAGCGGGCTGGACGGCAACGACGTGCTCAGCGGCATGGCCGGCGACGACGTCCTGGATGGCGGGGCGATGAGCGATGTCCTGTCCGGCGGCGACGGGGCGGACGACCTGCTGGGCGGATCGGGCGGCGATGTGCTGAACGGCGATGACGGCGATGACCAGATCGACGGCGGCGTCGGGGCCGACAAGCTGTACGGCGGAACCGGGGCCGACAGCCTGACCGGAGGCCTGGGCAACGACCGCATGGAAGGCGGCGACGACAACGACAGCCTGACCGGCGGCGACGGCAACGACACCCTCGACGGCGGCGACGGCGAAGACACCCTCACCGGCGGCCTGGGCAACGACGTCTACATCCTCCACCCGAACGACTACGACGTCATCGTCGAAGCGGCCGGCGAGGGCTACGACATCATCCGCACCGACCGCGAACTGACCATGTTCGACAACGTCGAGGGCGCCGAGCTGACCGGAAGCGACCACGTCGGCGTCTACGGCAACAGCCTGTCGAACAATATCCAGGGCAACAGCGGCGAGAACCTGCTGCAGGGCAATGCCGGCGTCGATACCCTCAACGGCAACGACGGCGATGACCGCATCGTCGGCGGCGTCGGCAACGACCTGCTGCGCGGCGGGATCGGCCGGGACGAGTTCTTCATCTTCCAGGAAAGCCTCGGCCGCCCGACCCTGGAGACCGACCAGATCTACGACTTCTCGACCGCCGAGGGCGACCTCATCTACCTGTCCGCCATCGACGCTATCGCCGGCGGAAGCGACGACGCCTTCACCTATGTCGGGACCACCTTCACCAAGCACGCCGGCGAGATGACCCTGACCTTCGCGGGCGGGATCACCACCCTGCGGCTCGATCAGAACGGCGACGGCAAGGCCGACTATCAGCTGAAGATCAACGGCGATGTCACCGGCGAGAGCGGGGATTGGGTGCTCTGAACCGGCAATAGTGCAAACTATGTACACTGCCGGGCGCGCGTGTCGGTGAGTATCAGAAGGGTCCTGCAACACGGCAAGGACCTGAAGCCATGGCCTTCGGCGCGACATTCGATCTGGCGACCCTCAACAGCCTGACGGGCTATCGTATCGACGGGACCTTCGGGTTCGGACACAGCCTCGCAGGCGCCGGCGACGTGGATGGCGACGGCTTCGAGGACGGCTTGGTCGGCGGCTTTCAGGAGGCCAACGTCCTGTCGGGCGGCGGGTCCATTGGACCCTTCAACGGTTTCTACGCCTTACAGAGCCTGCATCTGTCCGGCGCCCTGGGCGATGTGAATGGCGACGGCTTCGCCGACTTCGGCGTCATCTCCACCCTGGACACCGGGCGGGGCCCCGGCGCCGTGGTGTATTTCGGCGCGGCGAACCTGGCGGCGGTGAACAGCTACGGCCTCAACGGCGCCGATGGTTTCATCGTCAACTGGAGCGCCGATCTGCGCTTCACCCCGATGATCGAGGGGATCGGCGACATCAATGGCGACGGTTTCGACGACCTGTTCTTCGGGGCTTACGGCGGCATCACGAGCGGCGGCGGCAGCCTGATCGGCGGCGAGGGCTATGTCGTCTTCGGCCGTGACGGGTCCGGGGGCGCGGCGTTTCCGGCGGTCATGAACATCGCCGATCTCGATGGGACCAACGGCTTTCGGCTGGCCGGCGCCTATATCGGCAAGAGCGTCGCCTCCATGGACGTGAACGGCGATGGCGTCACCGATCTGATCCTCGGAACCGCCTACGGCGGCACGGTGGTGATGTTCGGACGGGACACCGCGACGCAGGGCGACTTCCAGGCCGACTACGCGGCCGATGCGCTGGGTCCGGCGGACGGGCTTGTGATCACCAGCAACCGGCTCAGGAGCCAGGAGGTCGAGGCGATCGGCGACATCAACGGCGACGGGTTCGACGACCTGGCGCTCAGCGCCGGACGGACGGGGTCCAACTGGGTCGACATCCTGTTCGGGGGGGCGGCCGGCTGGACCGGAAACGTCACCGTCGGCACGCCCAACGGCGTCAACGGTTTCCGGGTGAGGACGACCCAGCAGGAACAGGGCTTCGGCTATTCGATCAGCCGCGCCGGGGACGTCAACGGCGACGGCCGTGATGACCTGATCATCGGCTCGTCCAAGGAAGGCGGCGCCGACGGCGCCGCCTATGTGGTCTACGGCCGCGACGGCGCGACCAATCCCTTCTCCGCCAGTTTCAACGTCCAGACCATGACCGCGGCGGACGGGTTCAGGATCTTCGGCGGCGGCGCCTACACCGGCTACTCGGTCTCGGCCGCCGGCGATATCAACCGGGACGGAGTCGACGACCTGATGGTCAGCACGATCGGCACGAACAACGACCCGTCCGTCTACATCATCTATGGCCAGGTCAGCCGGATAGCCGGCGCGGCCGGCGGAACCATGACCGGCGGCGCCTCCCACGACTGGATGCTTGGCGGCGTCGGCAACGACGTGCTGAACGGACTGGCTGGCGACGATGAGCTCGATGGCGACGACAAGGGCGACATCCTGAATGGCGGCGACGGTAGCGACCGGCTGTACGGCGGGGCCGGCGGCGATGTGCTGAACGGCGATGCGGGCGACGATCAGCTGGTCGGCGGGCTGGACGGCGACAAGCTGTTCGGCGGCGACGGTGACGACGTCCTGCGCGGCGGGACGGGTAACGACCGCATGGAGGGCGGCGTCGGGGCCGATGTGCTGGAAGGACACCAGGGCAACGACTACATCGACGGCGGGACCGGCGACGACAGGCTCTATGGCGACGCCGGCAACGACATCTTCCTGTTCCAGGCCGGCGAGAACGACGTCGCCATCGAGTTCGCGAACGACGGCTTCGACATCGTCCGCTCGTACCGGACCGTGAGCGACCTGTACTACCATATCGAAGGCCTTGAGCTGCAGGGGAGCGCCGACCTCGACGGGACCGGCGGCGATCTGGCCAACAACCTGCAGGGCAACAGCGGGACCAACCGGCTATCGGGCCGGGGCGGGGTGGATACGATCAACGGCAATGATGGGGACGATGTCATCATCGGCGGGGTGGGCAACGACCTGCTGCGCGGCGGTCTCGGACAGGACCGCTTCGTGGTGCTGCAGGAGAGCATCACGGCCACGCTGGAGACCGATCAGGTCTACGATTTCTCGGCCGCCGAGAGTGATTTCATCGACCTGTCGGGCATCGACGCCAAGGCCGGGGGCGGCGACGACGCCTTCATCCTGGTCGGCGCTTTCACCAAGCACGCCGGCGAAATGACCCTGAGCTTCGCCAGCGGCATCACCACCCTGCGGCTCGATGTGAACGGCGACGGCAAGGTCGACTACCAAATGAAGCTCAACGGCGATGTCACCGGCGAGAGCGGCGACTGGATGCTGTGAGCGGGCGATTAGGGCAGACTATGTACACTGCCGCGGAAGGCGAACGGTGACTATTGAACTCCCCTGATCTGCACAGGGGCTCACCGCCATGCCATTCGCCGCGACAATCGATCCGTCCACCCTCGGCGGCAACCATGGTCTGACCATCTCGACCAGTCTGCTCGGCGGGTTCGCCCTGGACATGCGGGGCGATGTGAACGGCGACGGGATCGACGATCTGCTCATCGGATCCCGCTACAGCGTCCAGGTCTTTCTCGGCGGGGTGGGCGGGCCGGGCCTGGCGCAGGCCATGACCCTCGCGGCGTTCAACTCCGTCTACAAGAACCAGTTCGCGGGCGTGACCGGCGATGTGAACGGTGATGGCTTCGACGATGTCGTGATCGGGGTTTCCCCCGTTCTCGATCAGGGGATGGTCTATGTCGTCTTCGGCGGTCCGGCGGCGGCGTCGATCTTCATCAACGTTCCGAGCCTGAACGGATCGAACGGCTTCAAGCTGGACACACCGCCCTATGATCCCGACGACGGCGATTCTTCCGTCGAGGTCGGATCGGCGGGGGATATCAACGGCGACGGGATCGACGATTTCTATCTCGGGATGCCCTATGCGGACCAGGACAACGGCGACCTCTATGTGGTGTTCGGCCGGAACACGGCCACGGACGGCGCCTTTCCGGCGCAAAGGCCGCTGTCGACGCTGGACGGGACCGACGGCTTCGTCATCCACGGCGTCAGCACAGGCCGTTTCGGGGGCGCTGTCGACGCCAGCTTCGACATCAATGGCGATGGTCTGAACGACCTGATCATCACGGCTGGCGGCGCTGCGCCGCCCTACGTTCTCTATGGGCGCGATGTGGCGACGGCGGGGGCGTTTGCAGCGGCCTATTCGGCCGATGATCTTCAGGGCGCCGTGGGCGGCGTGCTCGGAGGCGATATGGCCGGGCTGAGCCTGGACAACGTCGGCGACGTCAACGGCGACGGACTGGACGACCTGATGGTCAACTTCGGGGTGGGGGTCTCGGTCTTCTTCAACCCCGGCGTGGCCGGCTGGGCCAGTTTGCCGACGGTCGGCCAGTTGAACGGGGCCAATGGCTTCACCTTCTACGCGACCGATCCGAACGGGTTCACGCAGGACGCGGGGCCGGCCGGCGACATCAACGGTGACGGGCTGGCCGACATCATCGTCGGCAGCCGATCCGCGAACGGCGACTGGGGCGAGGCCTATGTGATCTTCGGGCGCAACGCCGCGATCAACCCCTTCGCCGCCACCGTTCTGGACACCGACCTCGACGGAGCGAACGGCTTCAGGATCAGCGGACCGGCCCAGGGCATCGGCTGGTCGGTGGACGGCGCGGGTGACCTCAACGGCGACGGGATCGATGACCTGGTGGTCAGCGGAACCGTACCGCCGCCGGGCTCGCCGCTCGTCGGCGCGGTCTACGTCATCTATGGCCAGGTCGACCGGACGGCCAGCGCCGCCGGCGGGGTGCTGAACGGCGGCTTCGGGGACGACCGGCTGATGGGCGGGATCGGCAACGACACCTTCAACGGCCTGGCCGGCGACGACCAGATGAGCGGCGGCGACAGGGGCGATGTGCTGAACGGCGGCGGCGGGATCGATGTGCTGCAGGGCGACGCCGGCGGCGACGTCCTGAACGGCGACGCGGGCGAGGATCAGCTGTTCGGCGGGGCGGACGGCGACAAGCTGTTTGGCGGCCTGGGCGAGGACTACCTGGCCGGCGGGACCGGCGCGGACCGGATGGACGGCGGCGCGGACGCCGATGCGCTGGAGGGCAATGACGGCAACGACCTGCTCGATGGCGGGGCAGGCGACGACGCGCTGTACGGCGGCACAGGGAACGACATCTACATCTTCCAGGCCGGGGAGAGCGACACGGCCATCGAGTTCACGGGCGAGGGGTACGACATCATCCGGTCGTACCGGACGGTGAGTGACCTGTGGTTCCACGTCGAGGGGCTGGAGCTGCAAGGGAGCGACGACCTCGACGGGACCGGCAACGCCAATGCCAACAACCTGCAGGGCAACGGCGGGGCCAATGTGCTGTCGGGGCTGGCCGGGGTGGACACCATCAACGGCAATGACGGGAACGACGCCATTCGGGGCGGGGCGGGCAACGACCTGCTGCGCGGCGGGCTGGGGCTGGACCGGTTCGTGGTCGGACAGGACAGCATCGCCGCCACCCTGGAGACCGATCAGGTCTATGACTTCTCGACGGCCGAGGGCGACTGGATCGACCTGTCGGGCATCGACGCCATCGCCGGCGGGAGCGACAACGCCTTTACCCTGGTCGGGGCGTTCGGCAAGCACGCCGGCGAGATGACCCTGACCTTCGCCGGCGGGATCACGACCTTGCGGCTCGACATCACCGGCGACGGCAAGGTCGACTACCAGATGAAGCTTAACGGCGACGTGACGGGTGAGAGCGCCGACTGGCTGCTCTGAGACAATCCCTATTGTCAGAGTAATCCGTTCTTGTTAGCGCTACCATAACAATGACGCGGATGATCCGGCGAGGAAACCATGGGCTATCGATCTTGGGCTATCGGGCTGACGCTGGCCTTGGCGGCGGCGCCGGCATTGGCGGCCCCCGTGACTGGCGTGCTGCGTGCCGACCGGCCGGGGGCGGTGATGGCGCCGGAGCTGCAGGGACAGTTCGCCGAACATCTGGGGGCGGGCATCTACGGCGGGATCTGGGTCGGGGAGGACTCGGCCATTCCCAACATCCGCGGCTATCGCAACGACGTCGTGGCGGCGCTGAAGGCCATCAAGGTGCCGGTGGTGCGCTGGCCGGGCGGCTGCTTCGCCGACGAGTACCACTGGCGCGACGGCATCGGCCCGCGCGGACAGCGTCCGGTGCGGCTGAACATGAGCTGGGGCGGCGTCGAGGAGCCCAACAGCTTCGGGACCCATGAGTTCATGGAATTCGCTGAACTGATCGGCGCCAAGACCTATGTCAGCGCCAATCTCGGTTCCGGCACGCCGCAGGAGATGAACCAGTGGATCGAATACCTGACCTCCGACAGCGGCGGGACGCTGGCCAAGGAGCGCCGCGCCAACGGTCGGGAGAAGGGCTGGAAGGTCGACTACCTGGGCATCGGTAACGAGACCTGGGGCTGCGGTGGGAACATGCGGGCCGAGTACTACGCCGATGTCTATAAGCAGTTCGCGACCTTCGTGAAGTCGCCCTGGGACAAGCCGATCGTCAAGGTCGGGGTCGGTCCGCCCGGGGGCGACGTCGGGTGGACCGAGACGATGATGTCCAAGGCGCGCGACCAGCTCGACGCCCTGGCGCTGCACGCCTACACCATCCCGACCGGCGACTGGACCGTCAAGGGCCCGTCCACGGGCTTTGGCGAGGCCGGTTGGGTCGGGGCGCTCAAGGGCGCGGTGCAGATGGACGAGTTCGTCACGGCGCACAGCGCGGTGATGGATCGCTTCGATCCGAAGAAGCGGGTCGCCCTGTTTGTCGACGAGTGGGGCATCTGGCTGGACAGTGAGCCGGGGACCAACGGGGCCTTCCTGTACCAACAGAACAGCATGCGCGACGCCCTGGTGGCCGCCATCCACCTGGACATCTTCCAAAACCACGCCGACCGGGTGCGGATGGCCAACGTCGCCCAGATGGTCAACGTCCTGCAGGCGATGATCCTGACCGACGGGGAGAAGATGGTGCTGACCCCGACCTACCATGTGTTCGACATGTACAAGGTCTTCCAGGGGGCGACGGCCCTGCCGGTCGAGATCGCTGCGCCCGAGTACCGGTTCGGCGACGTGCGGCTGCCCGGCGTCCACGCCTCGGCGGGGCGCGACGCCTCGGGACGCGTGTACCTGGCGCTGGTCAACCTCGACCCGGCCAAGCCGGTGAGCCTGGACCTGGCGCTGCCGGGCGTGAAGGCCAAGCGGGTTGAAGGGCGGCTGCTGACGGCGCCGGCCATCGACACGGTCAACACCTTCGCCAAGCCGGGCGCGGTTGTTCCCGTGGCCTTCAAGGGCGCGAAGCTGAAGGGTGGAAACCTGGCGGTCGAGCTGCCGGCGCGGTCGGTGGTGGTCTTGAGCCTCGACTAGGATCAACCACACATTCAGTGAATGCCCCAGATCCGCTCATCCCGGCGAATGCCGGGACCCAGCCGCCTGAGCGCCGGCTGTTCAGGAATGAGATTCTAACGCTGGTGGCCGAATCTGGGTCCCGGCGTTCGCCGGGATGAGCGGATCGAGGGGAAACCGCTGAACTTTAGGTCGCCGGCTTTTCGCCATCCGGCAGGGCCATCCCAGGCACGGCGTTTTCGGCGTCTTCCTCGGCCCCGCGGGCCAGATCCTCGGCCGCGTCGTTGGGGGTGACGGCGGCGGCGCCGTCGCCGGTCGGGGCGGCCTTGCGGGGAACCTTCAGACGCAGGGCGTCGCGGGCGGCGTCGCCCTCCTGGCCGAACAGGCCGCGCAGGCGCAGCTCCTGCTGCGGGAAGGGAATCTCGAAGCCGCCGGCGCGCAGGGCGTCCTCGACCGCCCAGGTGTAGGCGGCATGGGCGGCGTTGGGGCGTTTCACCGCCTCCAGGGTCGGCCAGACCACCAGTTCGAACGACATGGCGCTTTCACCGAAGCCGACCAGCCAGACCTGGGTGCGGCGCCGGGCGGTGTCCTCCATCGTAAAGGGTACGTCGTGGGCGGCCTTCAGCACCGCGTCGCGCACGGCGGCCTTGTCCGAGCCATAGGCCACCCGGAAGGGGATGTGCATGCGGCGCAGGCTGTTCTGATGGGTCCAGTTGGTCACCGGCTGCTCGATCAGCCGGCTGTTGGGGACCAGCACGTCGAGGTCGTCGTTGTTGCGCAGCCGCACCGCGCGTGGACCGATCTCGGCGACGACGCCGCGCTCGCCGGTCTGCAGTTCCAGGTAGTCGCCGATGCGGATCAGCCGGTCGAAGATCAGCACCAGGCCGGAGATGAACTCCTTGACCACCCCCTGCAGGCCAAAGCCCAGGCCGACGCCGAGGGCCCCGGCGAACAGGCTGAGGCTGGAGAGGTCGACGCCCAGGGCCGAGACGCCCATGTAGATGCCGACCACCACCGTGCCGTAGGTGGTCAGCTTCTCGGCGATGTAGATGGACGGCGCAGAACTCGGGGCCCGGTCGCGCACCCTCCGGAACAGCCGGCCGGCGATGCGCGACACCCCCAGGGCCAGCAGGATGAACAGCAGGCAGGCGACGACGCCGCCGGGCGTCAGGTAGGATTTGCCGACCATCAACAGCTTGAAGTCGGCGACGTTGGTCAGATCGCGCGCCAGTTCGTGGATTTCGCGCGGAATGAAGTCGAGAGCCATGGCGGGGACTGTGCAAGCCCCGGCCTTCCGACACAAGGGCGACGGGGCGGCGTTTGCACGCAGGCGAAAGCCCTTGGGCGGGTTGGGCCGACACCGTTATATTGCGCCGGACAGAGGTTGGGCCCCTTGAGCCCGACCCGGGGGGCAGATGGCGTTCGCGGCGGTATTCAATCTCGACACGCTGAACGGGACGACCGGCGTCCAGTTCAACGGCCTGCTGGGCGGCGACCAGTCGGGGATTTCGGTGGCCCGGGCCGGCGACGTCAACGGCGACGGCTTCGCCGACCTGATCATCGGGGCGCACTACAATGACGCCGGCGGGGTCTATTCAGGCTCGGCCTATGTGGTGTTCGGCCATGCCGGCGGCTGGAGCGCCAATGTGGCGCTGGCCGACCTGACCGGGACCAGCGGCTTCATCATCGAGGGGCGGACGCTCAACGAGGAGGCCGGCTTTTCGGTGTCGGCGGCCGGCGACCTCAACAACGACGGTTTTGGGGACGTGGTGGTCGGGGCGCGCAAGGGCGACCTGGGGGGACTGGATTCCGGCGCGGCCTACGTGGTCTTCGGCCATGCCGGCGGCTGGAACACCGTCGATCTCGCGGCGCTGAACGGGAGCAACGGCTTCCGCGTCCCCGGCGAGGCGGCCGGCGACCAGGCCGGGGCGGCGGTGACGACGCTGGCCGACTTCAACGGCGACGGACTGAACGATCTGGTGGTCGCCGCCCGAATCCATGACGGGGCCGGGCTGGAGTCTTCCGGCTCGATCTATGTGCTGTTCGGCAAGGCTGATGCCTTCGCCACCACCCAGGCGCTGGGCGGCCTGACCGGGACCAATGGCGTTCGCATCAACGGCGAGATCGCCAACGAGCTGGCCGGCGCCTCGATCGCCTCGGCCGGCGACGTCAATGGCGACGGCCTGACCGACCTGATCATCGGCACCAAATACGCCGACCCGAATGGCGCCAACTCGGGCGCCGCCTATGTGGTGTTCGGCAAGGTGGGCGGCTGGGCGGGCGACATCAGTCTGGCCAGCCTGGACGGAACCAACGGCTTCCAGCTGAACGGCGCGGCGGCCGGCGATGGCGCCGGGGCTTCGGTGGCGGGCGCCGGCGACGTCAACGGCGACGGCTATGCCGACCTGGTGATCGGGGCGGAGACGCTTGACCCCGTTGGCCAGAGCAACGCCGGCGGGGCCTATGTGGTGTTTGGCAAGGCCGACGGCTGGAGCGCCAACATGACGCTCGCGGCGCTCGATGGGACCAATGGTTTCCGCATCAACGGTGAGTTGGCCAATGACAGGGCCGGCGGCAGCGTGGCCGGGGCGGGCGATGTCAACGGCGACGGCTGGGACGACATCCTCATCGGCGCCTACGTCGCCGACCCGAACGGGCGCAGCGCCAGCGGGGCCAGCTATGTCGTCTATGGCCGCGGCGCCTTCGGGGCGACGCTGGAGCTCTCCAGCCTCAACGGGACCACGGGCTTCGAGATCGACGGGGAGCTGGCCAATGACCAGTCGGGGCGGGCCGTGGCCGCGGCGGGCGACATCAACGGCGACGGCCTGGCCGATTTCCTGATCGGTTCGCGCGGATCCGACGTCGGCTACAGCGGCTCGGGCTCGACCTTCCTGGTCTTCGGCCAGCTGAGCGGCATCGTCTTCAACGGCACGGCCTTGGCCGAGACGCGGACGGGCGGCGCCTCGGGCGATCGGCTGAACGGCGCGGCCGGCATCGACAAGCTGTACGGCCTGGGCGCCTACGATGTGCTCGATGGCGGCGACGGCAATGACTACCTGTTCGGCGGCGACGACAATGACTGGCTGATCGGCGGGGCGGGCAATGATGTCCTGCAGGGCGACAACGGCGCCGACCGGCTGGAAGGCGGCCTCGGCAACGACACGCTCAGCGGCAACGCCGGCCTTGACCGGCTGAGCGGCGGCGACGGCAACGACACCCTGCGCGGCGACGAGGGCGACGACCAGCTGGCCGGGGAGGTCGGCAGCGACACCCTGAACGGCGGCGACGGCGTTGATCGCCTGCTGGGCGGCATTGGCAACGACATTCTGAACGGCGACGCCGGGGCCGACCGGCTGGAGGGCGGCGAGGGGACCGACACCCTGAACGGCGGGGCGGGGGCCGACACGGTGATCGGCGGCCTGGGCAACGACATCTACATTCTGAACGACCTCGACGACGTCATCGTCGAACTGGCCGGCGAGGGGACCGACACGGCCAAGGTCGGCGTCGACGGCTGGACCATGATCGCCGAGATCGAGGCCCTGCAGCTGACCGGGGTCGACAACATCGGCGCCACCGGCAACGGCGCCGGCAACAACATGAAGGGCAACACCGGCGACAACCGGCTGGACGGCGGGGCCGGAGTCGACACGATCGATGGCGGGGCCGGGAACGACGTCATCATCGGCGGGCTGAACAACGACCTGCTGCGCGGCGGGTCGGGGGCCGACACCTTCGTTCTCGCCCACGCCTTCGGCCCGACGCTGGAGACCGACACGATCTACGATTTCGTCCACGCCCACGGCGACCGGCTGGACCTCAGCGGCGTCGACGCCAACACCCTGGCGGACGGCGACCAGGCCTTCACCCTGGTTGCGAATTTCACCAAGCATGCCGGCGAGATGACCCTGCTGCTGGCCGGGAGCACCACCCTGCTGCGGCTGGACGTCAACGGTGACGGCAAGGCCGACTACCAGATGAAGGTCAACGGCAACGTCACGGGGGCCAGCGGCGACTGGGCGCTGTAGCGCGGGCAGGCTAGGCTGTCGGCATGGACCAGAGCCTGCCGATCATCGACGTGGCGCCGCTGTTTGGGAGCGATCCTGACACTCGCGCCGAGACCGCCCGTCGGATCGGCACGGCCTGCCGGTCGCTGGGGTTCTTCTACATCGTCGGCCATGGGGTGTCGGGCGCCGTGCTGGCCGAACTGGACCGCCAGTCGCGCGCCTTCTTCGCCCTGCCCGGGGCCGACAAGGAGGCCATCGCCATGAGCCGGGGTGGGCGGGCTTGGCGGGGCTGGTTTCCGCTCGGCGGCGAGCTGACCTCCGGCCAGCCTGACCGCAAGGAGGGGCTGTATCTGGGCCAGGAGCTGGGGGCCGATGATCCGCGCGTGCGGGCCGGGCTGCCGATGCATGGGGCCAACCTCTGGCCCGCCGCCCTGCCGGGGCTGCGGCCGGCGGTGGAGGCCTTCGTGGCCGGAACGGAGCGGGCGGCGCACGCGGTGATGCAGGGGGTGGCGCTGAGCCTGGACCTGCCGGCCGACTATTTCGCCCGGACCTATACGGCCGACCCGACCGTGCTGTTCCGCATCTTCCACTATCCGGCCGCGCCGGAGGGCGACGCCGGCTGGGGGGTCGGCGAGCACACCGACTACGGCCTGCTGACCCTGTTGGCCCAGGACGACCTTGGCGGGCTGAAGGTGAAGACGCCGTCGGGCTGGATCGAGGCGCCGCCCGTGCCCGGCGCCTTCGTCTGTAACATCGGCGACATGCTGGACCGGCTGACCGGCGGCGAGTTCCGCTCGACGCCGCACCGGGTGCGCAACACCAGCGGCAAGGACCGATTGTCATTCCCCCTGTTCTTCGATCCGGCCTTCGACGCGGTGATCCGGCCGCTGCCCGGCCGCGAGAACGCACCCCCCGGCGAGCGCTGGGACGGGGTCGATCCGGCCGGCTTCCAGGGGACCTACGGCGACTACCTGCTGGGCAAGGTCGGCAAGGTGTTTCCAGACCTCGGGGCCGCCGTGATTTCGCCCGACTAGCGCGCAAGTCCTTTTGACGCTTGGGCCGGGGTGACATCCCGGACGAGCGTCGCTAGGACTGACCATGGGGCGCTTCGCAAGGATGGACGGATTGGCGACCCACCGCCTTTTGCTCTTTGTCGTTCTTGCCGCGGGCCTCACGGTCCCGGCGCTCGCCGCGCGAGCCGAAGAGCCCAAGGCCAATGTGCAGGGCGTCACCGACGAGGACCTGCGCGCCCTGATCCAGACCGCCATCGGCACGGCCGACAAGCCGGCGACCTCGCGGTTCGAGGCCCGCCGGCGCGGCCGCGAGGCCGCCGAGTCCGCCACCGCCGTGCTGCGCTCGGAAGGCTATTACGCCAGCGAGGTGGCCACCGACCTGGCCGACAGCGAGGACGAGGGGGCCAGCGAGGCCGCCCCCCGGGCCGTGGTGGCGGTGACGCTTGGCCCGCAGTTCCGCATCAAGCGGCCGTCGATCAACTGGGAGAACATCCCGCCGGCCCCCGAGGTGCAGAGCGCCGGGACCCTGGCCATGGCCCTGCGCCGCGGCGCGCCGGGCCGGGCCCAGGACGTGCTGTCGGCCGAGGGCCGCATCCTGTCGGCCATCCAGCAGCGCGGCCATGCCGATGCCCTGGCGCTGCCGCGGGAAGTCATTGTCGACCACGCCGACCAGAGCGTCATGCCGACGTATCGGATCGACGCCGGGCCGCTGGTCAAGCTGGACGGGCTGGTCATCGACTATCGGGGCCGGACCGACCGCGACTGGATCCGGAAGCTGGTCCCCTGGAAGCCGGGCTCAGTCTACGTCCCCGACGAGATGGGCGAGCTGGAGCGGCGACTGCGCGAGACCGGCGCCTTCGACACCGTCTCGGTCGCCCTGCAGCCGGCCGACCAGGTGACGCCGGAAGGCTGGCGGCCCGTGCTGCTGACCCTCAAGGACCGGCCGCGCCGCTCGCTGGAGATCGGGGCCGGCTATTCGACCGCCGAGGGCGCCGGCCTCGACATCACCACCACCCGCTACAACGGCTGGAAGCGGGCCGACACCCGGGTCATCGCCCTGCGGCTAGCCGAGCTGCAGCAGCGGCTCGACTACCGGGTCTCGCTGCCGCACTGGCGCGAGCCGCGCCAGACGCTGACCATGACCGCCAGCGTCTACAATGAGGTCACCGACGCCTACGACCAGACCGGCGCCTCGCTGACCGCCGACGTCACCCGGCGGACGGGGATCAACGCCTATTTGACCTACGGCGCCTCGGTGGATGGCGGCCGGGTGGCCGAGATTCTGACCATCGGCAATGTCGTGCTGCGCGGCATCGACCGCGACCTGTTCAACGTCTCCCTGCTGGGGGCCTTCGCTCTGGACCGCTCAAGCGATCCGCTGGACCCCAAGAGCGGCTGGCGGTTCGAGGCGCGGGCCGAGCCGATCGTCACCTTCGGCGACGCGCAGCTGACCTATCTGAAGGTCACCGGCCAGGGCAGCCTCTACCTGCCGCTCGACAAGGAGGAGAAGTTCGTCATCGCCAGCCGCGTGAAGGCCGGGATGATCACCGGCGCCGACTCGACGGACGTGCCGGCGGCGCGGCGGTTCTATTCGGGCGGCGGCGGGTCTGTGCGCGGCTACGGCTACCAGGCCATCGGGCCGCGGATCAGCTCGACGCCGCTGGGTGGGATTTCCCTGGCCGAGGCCTCGGTCGAGCTGCGCTACCAGATCACCGACCGCTGGGGCGCGGTGGCCTTCATCGACGGCGGCGCGGTGGGGACCGAGAGTTTCCCGGGCGGCGACGACTTCAGCGCCGGGGTTGGCTTCGGGGTGCGCTACAACCTGGGCTTCGGGCCGATCCGCGCCGACATCGCCTTCCCGCTGGACCCGCGCGACGATGACGCCGCCTTCCAGATCTACATCAGCATAGGCCAGGCGTTTTGAGCGCGCCGACTGACAGCACGCCTGAAGAAGGCCTGCCGGTCCGGGCGCCGGATCATCGCCGCCGCCTGTTCCCCAGCAGCCCGCAAGGCTGGATCATCCTGATCTCGACGATCGCGGTGATCATCGTGGCGACCGTGGCGGTCGGGGTGCGCTTCGGGCTCAACACCGTGCCGGGGCTGGCGTTTGTCGAGGCGCAGGCCAACGGGCTGAAGATCGGCCGCTATGGACGGCTGAAGATCGAGGGGGTCAGCGGCGACATCTGGCGCAACGTCACCATCCGCCGACTGATCATCTACGACGAGAAGGGGACCTGGCTGGAGGGCCGGAACCTCAACATGAAGTGGCGCTACCACGAGCTGTTCGTGCGCCGCTTCCACGCCGACGCCATCCACGCCGAACAGGTCACCCTGATCCGCCGGCCGACCCTGACGCCGAAGGAGAAGTCCGGCTCGCTGCCGGTCACCATCCTGATCGACGCCCTGCAGGCCAAGGTCGAGTCCAGGCCGGCCTTCAGCCAGGTCGAGGGCCGGTTCGATCTCTCCGGGCGGCTGGCGCTGCAGCGGGGCGGCGGCGGCACGGCCGGGCGGTTCGTGGCCCGCAGCCTGATGCACCAGGGCGACTTCGCCGACGTCGCCTTCGACCTGGGCCGTTCCAACGCCCTGCTGGTCAACGCCCGGGCCTCGGAGGCCAAGGGCGGGGCGCTGGCCGGGGCGTTGGGGCTGGACGCGGCCCAGCCCTTCGCGCTGGACGCCCAGGCGCGGGGCACCACCAAGGTCGGGCAGTTCAAGCTGCTGGTCACCTCCGGCCCCAACCAACCGGCCAAGGCCGACGGGGCCTGGGACGCCAAGGGCGGGGCCGCCAACGGCTATGTGCGCCTCGACGCCTCGCGACTGACCGGCCTCTACGCCAGGCTGTTCGGGCCGCAGGTCAAGTTCGACATCGTCGGCGCCAAGGGCGCAGGGGCTTTCTACAACCTCAACGCCCGGCTGGACTCCGAGACCCTGTCGGCGACCGCCGTCGGGCCGGCGGACCTTGGCAAGCGGCTGGCCGGGCCGGGCGGGCTGGCGGTGACCGGCAACACGCCCGCGCTGGAGCGGCTGAGCCTCGGCTCGGTCAAGGGTCAGGCCAACTTCGTCGGCCGGTTCAACGGCGATATCAACGGGTTCACGCTGAGGGGCGACGCACGCGGCGCCAACGTCAGCCTGGCGGGCTACACCCTGGGTTCGGTCGCCGGCCCGGTGACCCTGGCCCGGACCAAGGGCGAGATCGGTATCGTGACGAACCTGACCGGGGCCGGCGGGCGCGGGCAGGGGTATCTGGCCGCCCTGCTGGGATCGCGGCCGACCGCGGACGGCGACATCGCCATCCTCAAGGACGGCCGGGTGCTGCTGAAGCGGGTGCGGGCCAACGGCGCGGGGCTGAAGGTCGACGCCAGTGGCTCGCGCGGCCTGCTCGGCGGGTTGTCGTTCAAGGGCAAGGCAGAGCTGTGGAATTTCGGGGCCGCCAAGCTGGGCGGCAAGGGGCGGCTGGCGGGCAGCTGGTCGGCCGACCAGGGCGGCGCCGGCAAGCCCTGGGTGTTCACCGTCGACGCCAAGGGAACTGGGCTGGCGCTGGGGGTCAGCGAGCTGGACCGGTTGCTCGGCCCCGCGCCTCGGCTGCGCGGCAAGGCCAGCCTGCTGAACGGCGCGGTCGATGTCGCCGAGGCGCGGCTGGACGGCGACAAGGCCTTTGCCAAAGGCGCCGGGCGGCTGGGGGCCAAGGGCGAGCTGGCCTTCAAGCTGGACTGGAACGCCGAGGGGCCGTTCCGGGTCGGGCCCGTCGAGGTGGCCGGCAAGGCCAAGGGGACCGGCGCGATCAGCGGCGCCCTGTCGGCCCCGCGCGCCGACCTGACCGCCCAGGTCGACCAGATCGACGTGCCGCGCCTGCCGCTGCGCAACGCCGCCCTGACCCTGACCTTCATGCAGCGGCCGGGCGGCGGCGACGGGGCCTTCGCCCTCAACGCCGAGAGCCCGTACGGCCCGGCCCGGCTGCGCACCGATTTCGCCTTCACGCAGGGCGGGGTGAACCTGTCGGGCCTCGACGCCGACGCCGGCGGGGTGAAGGCGCAAGGGTCGGTGGCGCTGCGGCGCGGCCGGCCGTCCTCGGCCGACCTGGTGTTGGCCATCGGGCCCGGGGTGCTGCTGACCGAGGGCTCGATCGCCGGCACGGCCAAGGTGGTCGACGCCGCTGGCGGGGCGCGGGCCACCCTGAACCTGACCGCCAAGGACGCGGTGCTGCGCGACGCCGCCGGCCTGACCCTGGATGCGGCGACCATCACCGCCGACGGGCCGCTCGACCGCCTGCCGCTGCGCATCCAGGCCAGCGGGGCGGCGCCCAACGGAGCGTACACGCTGGATGCCAACGGCGTGCTCACCGAACGGCCGCAGGCCCAGGGCTGGCAGCTGACCCTCGACGGGTCGGGCAAGCTGGGGCGGACGCAGATCCGCACCACCGAGACCGCCCTGCTGGTCTTCGGCGGGCCGGTGACCGAGGCCCACCTGAAGCTCGCCGCCGCCAGCGGCCAGCGCGGCGACAACACCGGCACCGCCGCTATCGACGCCCGTATCGCCAAGGGCAGCGCCGACATCGTCGCCGACATCACCGGCCTGCCGCTGGCCGCCTTCAACCAGGACCTCGCGGGGCGGGCCGACGCCAAGCTGACCCTGCGCGGCCAGGGCGACACCCTGACCGGGGCGCTCGACGCCACCCTGAAGAACGTCCGCGCCCGGGGCTCGGGCAAGCTGCTGACGCTCGACGGCACGGTGCAGGCCCGGCTGAACGATCGCGCCATCACCATCGAGGCCAGCGCCAAAAGCGCCCAGGGCCTGACCGCCCAGGGCAACTTCGTGCTGCCGGCCGTCGCCTCGGCGGCGCCGCTGCGGCTGGCCATCGACCGTCGCCGGCCGGCCCAGGGGGCCTTCAGCGCCAACGGCGAGATCAAGCCGCTGTGGGACCTGCTGATGAGCGGCGACCGCTCGCTCAGCGGGCAGATCGCCGTCAACGGCATCCTCGGCGGCACCCTGGCCGACCCGCGCCTGGTGGGCCAGGGCCAGCTGACCGGCGGGGCCTTTGAGGACGGGGCCACGGGCCTGAAGCTGCGCAACCTGTCGCTCACCGCCGCTTTCGCCGACAACGCCATCGACATCAGCCAGGTCAGCGCCAACGACCCCAAGGGCGGCAAGGCCTCGGGCTCCGGCCGGGTCAGCCTGCTGCGCGAGGGGGCCAGCAGCTTCCGGCTCGACCTGACCCGCTTCCAGGTCATCGACAACGACATCGCCGAGGCCATGGCCACCGGCCAGGTGACGATCAACCGGGGCGCCGCCGGCAATCCCCGGGTGGAGGGCTCCCTGCGCATCGACCGGGCCGAGATCGCCGCTGAGCCGCTGAGCCCAAGCGGCGTGACGCCGATGGACGTCGTCGAGATCAACAAGCCCAAGACCCCGGCCTCCCGCCGCGCCGAGGCCGCGGCGGCCGCCGAGACCCGGGGCGCGGCCATCGACCTGGCCATCGACCTGCGGGCGCCGAGGGGCATCTTCGTCCGTGGCCGCGGCCTGGACGTCGAGATGAGCCTCGACGCCAACGTCGGCGGCACCACCGCCAAGCCGCTCTTGACCGGCACGGCGCGGGTGGTGCGCGGCGAGTACGACTTCGCCGGCAAGCGGTTCGAGTTCGACGAACGCGGCAGCGTCACCCTGTCGACCGACCCTTCCAAGATCCGCCTCAACCTGACCGCCACCCGCGAGGACCCCAGCGTCACCGCCGTGATCCACGTCGAGGGCACGGCCGCCAAGCCGGAGATCCGGCTGACCTCCTCGCCGCAGCTGCCGCAGGACGAGGTGCTCAGCCGGGTGCTGTTCGGCTCCTCGGCGGCGCAGCTTTCGCCATACGAGGCGGCCCAGCTGGCTTCAGCCTTGGCGGCCCTCGCGGGCGGCGGCGGCTTCGACGTCATCGGCAATATCCGCCAGCTGGCCGGCCTGGACCGGCTGACCATCGGCGGCACCGACCTGACCGGCGTCACCGTGGCCGGCGGCAAGTACCTGACCAACGACGTCTATCTCGAACTGATCGGCGGCGGCCGCGAGGGCGAGGCCGTGCAGGTCGAGTGGCGGATCCGCAAGAACCTGTCGCTGGTCAGCCGCATCGCCGGCGGCGGCGAGAGCAAGCTCTCGGTGCGCTGGCGGCGCGACTACTAGAAGCGGGTCAGCTCCTTGAAGCCGCCGAAGATCATCCGCTTGGGGTCGAAGGGGCAATCGGGGGCGTCCGCCATGCGCGGGTCGGCCATGACCTTGGCGTTGACCTCGTCGCGCTTTGCCTTCGACTCGTAGGTGATCCAGGAGAAGACCACGACCTCGTCGTCCGTGGCCTGTACGGCGCGGGGGAAGCTGGTCAGCTCGCCGTAGGGCACATCGTCGGCGACGCATTCGACATAGGAGAGGGCGCCGTACTCCATCCACACCGTGCCGGCGATCTCGGTGATCTTCTTGTAGTCGTCGAGCTTGTCCTTGGTTACCGCGAGCACGAATCCATCGACGTAGGCCATAGTCAGCTCCTCTGATTGTCTCCCAAGGACGCGGCGGCGGCGCCGGTTCCGACACCGGCCGTGGTTTTCTTCAGCCTGGCCGGGGCCTGGATGGCCCAGGCCTCGGCCAGCAGGCCGGCCAGTTCGTCGGCTTCGACCATATCGAGGCGGACCAGCACGGCGGGATAGCCGCGGTAGTGGTCGGTGGAGAAGAAGATCTCCGGCGCCGCCTCGATCAGAATCTCCTTGCGGGCGATGTCGCAGCGCACGGCCAGGACGCCGAGCACCGGGGCGCGGGGTTTCCGGGGCGCGTCGCGCTCCATCAGGCTCCAGGCGAAGCCCTTGCCGGCGACGGCGAAGGCCAGGGCGCGGTCGCTGGACGTATCCTCGACCAGCGGCAGGGCGCCGGCCAGGGCGCGGGCCTGGTCCGGCGTCACCATGCTACAGCTCGTCGAAGGGCGGCGGCAGCTCTCCGGACTTGAACAGCAGCACCGGGTTCTCGTCGTAGTCGCCCATCTCGGTGTCGGCCGAGATGCTGTAGGCGACCACGCCCAGCCGCAACGGGCCCAGCCGCTCGGCCTTGCGGCGGGCTTCCTCGGCGGTCTTGCAGCCCACGGCCTGTTCGGCCCGGAACTTCGCCCGACCCTTGCCGGCGACGTAGGACTGGACGAGGTGAACCGTCTCGACAGCCACCTACTTCTTGCCGGGCGGCGTCAGGAAGGGCGACGGGCCGGCGGCCGGCGGGGCCTTGGCCTGCTTGGGTTTGCGGACTTCCTTGTTGGACTTTTTCTGGCCCTTGGCCATGGCCGGGCTCCTTTCGGGGCGCGCCGGCGGAATGCGGAGCGCCCGTTGCTATGCACCCGACCGTTGGCGACGCCAAGGCAATCATTCCACCCCCAGCACCTTCTTGAGGAAGACGATCTCGGTGGCCCGCACCTGTTCCTGGTTGGACTTGCGGGCGATGCCGTGGCCCTCGTCCTTGGCCAGGACGTACCAGACCTGCGTGCCCTGCTTGCGCAGCTGGGCGACCATGGCCTCGCTCTCGCTCATCGGCACGCGGGGGTCGTTGGCGCCCTGGTAGACCATCATCGGCTTCTTCATGGCGGCGACGTAGCCGCGGGGGGCGATGCGGCCGAAGACCTCGCGCATCTTCGGGTCGCGCTCGTCCCCATACTCGGCCCGGCGCAGGTCCCGGCGGTAGCCCTCGGTGTTCTCCAGGAAGGTGACGAAGTCGCTGATGCCGTAGAGGTCGATGGCCCCGGCGATGCGGTCGTTGTAGCGGCCAGCGACGGCGAGGCTCATGTAGCCGCCGTAGGATTGGCCGACGACGGCGACGCGGTTGGCGTCGAGGTCGGGCTGGGTGGCGATCCAATCGAGCAGGGCGCCGATGTCCTTGACGCTGTCCTCGCGCTTCTCGGCGTTGTCGAGGGAGAGGTAGGTCTTGCCGTAGCCGGAGGAGCCGCGGACGTTGGGGACGATGACCACGGCGCCGATCTCGTTGACCCAGCTCTGGCGGCGGGGACTGAACAGCGGCAGTTCCTGGGCCTCGGGGCCGCCGTGGATCTGGATGATCACCGGGCGTTTGCCGGACGCGGGCGTGGTCGGGCGGTAGACGAAGGCCGGGATTCGGCGCTTGTCGAAGCTGGAGTAGTGGATCAGCGACGGCTCGACCAGCTTGGCGGGCTGCAGGCCGCCCAGTTCGCTGTGGGTCCAGCGGGTCAGCCCCTTGGTCGCCAGGTCGTAGGTCCAGACGTCGTCGGCGCCGACGGAGGTCGACAGGCTGATGGCCAGCTGTTTGCCGTCGTCGGAGAAGCCCATGCCGGTCCCGACGCCCTTGGGCAGCGGCACGGCGACCTTGGCGACGCCGTCGGCGCGGGTCAGGTCGTACAGCTCCAGCCGGGTGTAGCCTTCCTCGTTCGTAGCCACGGCGGCGGTGCGGCGGTCGGGGCTCAGGGTCAGGGCCTCGGCGCCCCAGATCGGCGGCCGGGTGCGGCCCGGGCCGTCGACGAAGGACAGCTGCCGCGCCTTGCCAGAGGCGATGTCGAGGACCACCGGCAGGGCGACCTCCTGGCCGTCGTCGGACAGCACCACCACGCCCTGGCCATCGGCGGTGAACTTCGGGCTGGCGTAGGCCACCTTGCGGTCGGTCGCGCCGAGCGGGGTGGCCGCGCCGGTCTTCAGGTCGAGCACGAACAGCCGGCTCTCGGCCGCGCTGACGTAGCGGCTCAGCAGCACGCGGCTCCCGTCCGGGCTGATGTCCTCAGGGCTGATCGCGCCGGTCCCCTTGTGGACCAGGCGGCGACCGGCCGGATTGGCGACCTCCGCCAGCATGATGTCGTAGTCTCCCTTGCCGGGCGTGACCTGGGACCAGACGACGGTTTTGCCGTCCTTGCTGAAGACGAAACTCTCGTTGCGGGTGCCGGGGGCGGTCAGGGCCACCTCGGCGCCGTCGAGGTCGCGCAGGAAGGCCTGGTAGTATTCCGCCCCGCCGACATCGCGCGGGTAGAGGAAGCGGCCGGCGTCGCCAGGCACGGCCTGGGCGCTGTTCACCGGCTCGGCGAAGAAGGTCAGCTGGGTCCTGGCGCCGCCAGGCTTTTCCACGCGGTGGATCTGTTGCGTATCGCCAAAGCGGGTGGCGATCAGGATGGAGCCGTCGGCGAGCCAGTCCTCGAAGGTCGCCCAGCGGGCGGCGTAGTAGGGGGCGATGGCTTCGCGCAGGGCGGGCGGCGTCTCGGGGGCGCCGTCATAGACCAGGTTGCCAACCTCGCGCTTGCCGGTCTGGGCGGTAGCGGGGAGGGCGATCAGGGAGAGGGCGAGGAGGGGGATGAGGGCTTTGCGCATGGCGCAAAGTTATCCGGTATTCCCGCCGCCTCAAGCGGTCAGACGGGGGCAGAGGGGACACATTGAATTGCCGCCCACCGTCGGAGCGGGCGCCGACGCCGGCGCTGGCGGCACTTCAATGTGTCCCCGTTTCAGGCGGTCAGGGTTTCCTTCTCTCTGGCCTCAGCGATGACAGGGACGGCCACGGCGGCGGCCACATGGTCGAGCAGCACCTGCATCTCGACCGGCTTGGTGATGAAGACCTCGACCCCGACGCCGGCCCATTCGGCCCGGTGCTCGGCCAGGGCGTTGGCGGTCAGGGCGAGGATGGGGGTGGCGGCATTGGGCCCGCCGGCGCGGATGCGCATCGCGGCCTCGACCCCGCCCATGACCGGCATCTGCATGTCCATCAGGATGACGTCGAAGGGGCGCTCCGCGGCCAGCTCGACCGCCTCGGCCCCGTTGGCGGCGATGGTGACGGCGGCGCCGAAGGGTTCCAGCATCAGCCGGACGATGCGCTGGTTGACCAGATGGTCCTCGGCCAGCAGCACCGACACCCCGGTCCCGCCCCAGCCCTCCTCGGCGTCCTCCGCCGGCGCGGCGACGGCCTCGGCCAGCATCAGCGGGATCTCGAAGCGGAACACCGAGCCCTGGCCCAGCTGGCTGCGCACGGTCAGCGAGCCGCCCATCAGCTGCGCCAGGCGGCGGCTGATGGCCAGGCCCAGGCCCGTGCCGCCGTGCACGCGGGTGACGCCGCTGCTGCCCTGTTCGAAGCTGGAGAAGATGCGGCCGGTGGTTTCGGCGTCCATGCCGCTGCCGCTGTCCTCGACCTCGATCCACAGCAGGGGATCGTCCAGCCCGATCAGCTGGCCGGCGCGGACGACGATCTGGCCATGGCGGGTGAACTTGGTGGCGTTCGACAGCAGGTTGGAGACGATCTGCTGGAAGCGCAGCGGGTCGGTCATGATGCGGGCCGGCGCCCCGGCCGGCTCGAAGCGCAACTCCACGCCGTCGGCCGCCTTGGCGCGCCACAGCTGGGTGGCGGCCGCCAGCTTGTCGGTCAGGTCGAAGGGGGCCAGCTCGACCTCCAGCTTGCCGCTCTCGATGCGCGACAGGTCGAGCACGTCGTTGAGCAGGCCCAGCAGCACCTCCGAGGCGTTGCCCAGCATGGCGACATGTTCGGCCTGAACCTGCGTCAGCTCGGAGCGGCGCAAGAGGTCGCCGGCCGCGACCACGGCGTTCATCGGGGTGCGGATCTCGTGGCTGATCGTGGCCAGGAAGTCGCTCTTGGCGGCATTGGCCTTCTGGGCGGTCTCGATGGCCGTCTCCATCTGGCGGGTCGAGGTCCAGATGCGTTTGACCGCCATCAGGGCGTGCAGGATGAAGACCGCCGCCCCGATCGAGATCAGCGCCATCTGCAGGCCGTCGTGGGCCGGGCTGGTCAGGCCGGAGATCAGCGGCAGGGCGACGATGTACAGCCCCGGCGGGCCGATCACGGACGGCAGCGCGCGCGGCGTGCGGGCCATCTGCAGGGCGTTGTTGATCAGCGAGCCGCACAGCGACAACAGGGCGAAGGCCATGCCGACCGGCGTGCCCTCCAGCCACAGCCAGACCGCCAGGCCCGAATAGAGGAAGGCGTTGAGGGTCATGCTGGTCAGGAAGGCCCAGCGGAAGGCGGCGGGCAGCGGCCGGCCCTCGGCGGTGGGGGCGCGCAGGGGGGCGGAGATGATGTGGTCCAGCCCCTGGCCGATCAACACCAGGGCCAGCCAGGTCGGCGCCGCCAGGCCGGGGACCAGGGACCAGCCGATGGCGCCGATGAAGACGGCAAAGCCGATCCGGGCCATGAGGTCCTTGCCCCGCAGGGCGGCGATGGCGCGGAGGGCGGCGTCACGCGCCGCGCGGTCGGTGGTCATGGTCGGTGGAGCCCCCATCCGGCGGCTGTGTACCCTGTCGGGCTTAAGGACCGGTTGAGCGGGGGCGCGGCGGCCGGGGTTTCGCGGCGCGGGCGGGCGGGGCGGCTATCGAAGCGGGACCATTATAGCACGGGGGCGCCGGCCAACGGAAAAAGGCGTCGTCGTCCGGAAGGGGCGGGGCGGCGGGCGAAAGGCCCGCAAATGTGGGGTTTGGGGTGGGTTCGAGCGCTGCGGACGTGGCCCCGGGCGTTGGTCGGTGTGTTGGTCGAGCGGCGGGGTTTGTTGGCCGGCGCGTGCCCGCGGCGACCTACGCCGACGGGTCGGCGGCCGGGCAGGGGCCGCGGAAGGGCCTTTGGAGGGGTGAATATGTCTAGACATATTCGCTAAGCTATTGGCGGGGTTTGTCTTTTCGGCCAGCGTTGGCGGCCTTGGGGCATGGCGGCGGCGGTCCCGGCCAGGGCGGCCATCCACAGGAACCTGAGCGCCGGGCTCTTGACTCAGGCGGGAACAAATGAGGAACATCGGCCCAAGGAGCCCGCCATGCCCAGCCTCGCCGACCTCGACCCCGAAACCCGCGCCCAGGTCCGCCGCGCCGCCGTCGCCGAGATCCACCTCTTCGGCGCCGCCGACGACCCCCGCCGCATCGAGACCCTGGCCCGCGCCGGCCGCGAGGGCTGCGCCGAGGGCGACGTCGGAACCTGGGTCAGCCAGGCGCAGGAGGAGATGGCGGCGGACCTGCGGGCAAGACAGCGGGAGCTGGCGGCGGCGTGCGGGGCGTTGGGGAGTGTGGTGCGGATGATGGTGCGGGGGTAGGGGGCTGGATGAGGACTTTCGATTGGAACAGCTTTATTCGAAGCGCTCACCGGCTCCTCTCTCTCGGCGTTCGGTGGAGTCAATCCATTCCTTCAAGTGCACAATTGCAGCCGTTGCCCAATCGCGAACAACTGCATTGGGGGATTGGGTTAGGCCGCTCGCAAGGGCCATTCTCCGGTAAAAGCGACTAGATGCGCTACCTGTCCAAGAGCCGACGGCAAAACGGCTTTCGAAAGCGCGAAGCGCGGAGAGCTCACAGCCGGGTATTTCCATGAGTTCTCTCGCAATCGGCGACCAGTCCATTTGCCCATCTGCCACTTGGAAGTAGGAAATATGAGAAGCGACGAAGCTCGTGCGGCGCTTCGGATCGACTAAAACCCACTCCAGCAGGGTCTTGTCCTCGACTAAAGCTATAGGTCGGACTTCCGGCCCATCGTCGCTGTCAACTCCGCCTAGGAGCCAGCCCAAATTCGAACGGTGGATATTGCGCCTGGCACGGAAAATCTGATCAAGCGCTGGTTTGGGGTGAAGTGACAGAATGACGCCAACCATTTCCTGACATTCGGGCACCGCGAAGCCGTCTCGAATTTCCTTCAACAGCGCGTCTAGCAGTCTCTTGCTGCAGTCCCACCCCGCCGGACCGGCGAGGCAACGGCGTGCAATCTCGGCAACAGTATGATCGCGCCCCTTTGCTTGGCTGAAGTCTTGATTCAGGAGCAGGTAACGCCCTGTCTCAAAAAGAGGGGAGCCGTCTGAAATCTCAGAACCGTGGAAACGCATATAGAGAACATCTATCGCGATTCGCGACCCACGAGAGCGATCTCCATCGGACAGAGACTTCAATATATTAGAAAGTACGTCATCTGGGATCGTTTCGGACAGTCGTCCGAACTGAAGTTCTGATAAATACTCAAACGAATTCGTAAAATCTCTTTCAAGGGCAGAAAGGAGTCGTTCTCCGCCTCTTCCGTCAATCGGTCTGAGGGCAAGCTGTATCGGGGCCAACAGAGTGATTAGGAGGGGATCGGCCTCTATCTCATCGATCCACGCGTTCACCAGCTTGGGGTTTCGCACGAAGACCGCGGAGAAATAGCCTCGCAGCAGTGCGGCTATGCGAGCCGGGTTGCCCGATAGGTTGATTGCTTCCTTGAATTCCGTCCAAACGGCGCTGGGATCTGATGCGCGCTCCCCAATGCCGACACCGAGGTTGTAGGCGCGGGCCTGGGAGTTCTCCTGAGCAAGTTTGGTAACCAGTCGCCGCGCGAATGGGGCATTCGAAACCTGGTGGCCCAGGGCCAGCGAATTCTCAAAAAAGCCGTCCCAAGATTCTCGTCGGCTTCCATCAGGACTCTGCCACTTGTTTGGTTCGCCCAGGACCCACGCTTCGAATAGGTCTTCGACTGATTTTGGTCGCATGCAGTATTCTAGATCACGGATTCGACTATCGACCGTTTCCCCGTTCCGCAGCAGTGTAGAAATCGCTCTACAGACCGCGAACCAACCGTCTCGCCAAAAGGCGGTCGCGGATTGATCGCGAAGGGTGCTGATCGCCAAATCAACCAAAGGAGCAACGGCCAGCATCTGGCCCAAGCTCGCCGAAACTAGTGGACGAATATCTTGACTCTTCCCTGATGCGTCCAATGCAAGCCTGAGGGCTTCTCTAAACCAACTGGTTATTTCGTCATCTGTGGCAGGGCTCCAGCCGCCATTCATGGCCCGAGCACCGAAGGAGCTTGCTGAACCAATTGCCGATGTCTTTACGCGGAGTGATGCCTCCACTGCATCCAACCCGAGAGCAACATCCAGTTCGTTGGGAGATCTGAGTAGCCTTCCGATTAGTTCAAATCTCGTGGCAGGCGGGGCCTCGGTTCCCGAGCGGGCGATCTGAAACAGACTCTGGAAAGCCATTCGATTGGCAGTGCCGTGATCCTTCGAGCGCTCGGCATTGGCAAGGCGTCCGAGCAACGTTGCCGCTTGCTCGAAGTTGTCTGCATCATGTGCGAGGGCGAGCAAGAGCCGATGGTCTCTGCTCCTGGCCCACCACGAGAGGTCCGGGCTTCGCCGATCAAACTTACGCGCGACAAACTCAAGTGCTGCCTTTGGCGCGACCGGGGCTAGATGTTCGACGACATACCATGCGTCAGGATTGTCGTCGGGGCCGTCGTCTATACGTTCGGCATCAGCTATCAGGCGTTCAGCGATCCTTATGGCCTGAGCGTTGGTGTGGAGCAGTCCTAGGCGACGTGAGAACGAACGCTTTAGTCGCGCGGGGGCCTCCACAACGAGGTACTTCCAGATGGCGTCTTCCCGCGTTCTGTCTAAGCCCTCGTCGGCCAATCTGCCGCTAGACCTTGAGGCAGAATTGCACGCTGAGAGCCGCGTTGTTGTGCGAGGCCTCGTTCCAGCAATTCCGCGAACTTGTCTTGAAAGACAGCGTCTGAAACCTCGGCCAACACGGCAAGGTAAGGAGCTTCGTCTGGCACTTCTTGGGGCGCCATTTCGAAGGCGTAGACAAGTGAACTCACTCGAGCCACCCGTCTTAGAGCCTCGTCTGGAGCTCGTCTGTCTGTGAGGAAAAGTCTGTCCATGATCTGACGATCACGGAGCTTAGCCAAACCGCTTACGTCGCTGCTGGTCGCGAGGGCCAAAGCTATTCGGGTATTCCCTCCGGAGAACTCGGTAATTCTTGAGCGGTCTTTATGGCTGAGCGTCGGAGCGCGTTGGCGGAGCAACTGCTCTATCAAATCGTCGCCGGCCGGAAGAAGATGAAGTGTCTCGGTGTGCTCGGGAAAATCGTCCCCTATGTCAAAGTCAATAGTTAACAGGCTTACATTGCTTCCGATTTCTCGAACTATTGGGACAAGACGTCTGTGGAGCGCGGCGGGGCAATTGTCGACGACGAGTACCGCTTTTCCCCGGCGGGCCACAAGTTGGTTGGCAATGGCGTCGGGAGTAACCTCGGGAGCGGCACCGGCGTCTCCGTAAACGGCCAAGTCTGGGTTTAGAGGAGGGGTCCCTTCTACTTCCTTCTCTTCAAACAAGGCCTGCGCAAATCGAGTTTTTCCCATGCCGGAGAGGCCAACAAGTCTGACGATTTTGTTGGGCTTGGCTAAGATGGAGCGTACCGTGCCCAACGCGTCACCGATTGAAATCACTTCGCTTGAGCGCTCAAACGATGCCCTCGGGATGTCATCGACCAAGTATTCGTCTGAAATGTCTCTGTCCTGCGTTGCCCAACGGCTATGCCCGGTCCAACCCTTCGATGATCGACCGGACGAGCCGGTCAGCCACAGGGCAACGGAAGCATGACTCGCGGCCCACCTTGCGAGGCGATCGGCGTCGTAAAAGTCTAGGACAAGCTGGTCCTCATCGAACTCGTCGGCCGCTGCGCGCATCGCGGACCTTCGCTCTTTGATCATCTCGTGAGTGCAGTCATCAGCTCCGCAGGCGATGATGTAAGAACCTCCGGAGTTTCCAATGTCGGCTATTGAGGCGCGAAGGGTCCCGTGCGGGCGCATCTCTCGGCGAATAGCCGACGCTGCCATCTTTTCGGATTTTACTTGAATGCCCAGCGGAAGGCGTGGAATCCACGGCGTCACTGATGCGGTACTGTCAATGTTAAGATCAATGCCGCCGTCTCGGGCGTTTTGATCGCCGCCAGCCAGGATCGATGCTACGGATTGTCCCTGACTTCGCAACTCGGCTTCGCATAGTCGTATCACCAGCGAGCGAAGTTGCTTATCCCCCAGCTCCATGACGTCGGCTGCGCAGGGGTCGAGGACAGACAAAATTATGCTCAGTCAGGGCGCGATTGGATTCTGGATGCAATCATGGCAGGCGGCTGAGCGCAACGGAGGGCATTCCGGCGCCCGCCTATATGGGCTTCACCCCGCGTCATCCCTCCGCTAACACTGCTCCCCAATCCGCGACTCCCGTCTTGCGCCATTCCGGGGGCCGCCTTCGTAGTTCCTCCGCGTCGACGCCCCTCTTGGGGATTGGGTCCGCGGGCAATGGCGTAACGTCAGGTCCAGAGGGGCTCGCATGCTGGTTGACCCGCGGGAGCGGTCGGTTCTGGAGTCCATCGCCGGGCGTGGGGACGACCTCGTCTCGCGGGCCGTGGGGTGGTGCGCCGTCAATAGCGGCAGTCGCAATCTGGACGGGCTGGAGACGACCAAGGGGCTGCTGAGTGGGGCCATCGCGGCCGGGCTGCCGGCGGCGGCGCTGGAGGAGGTGGCTCTGGCGCCGACCATCGAGGTGACGGCCGACGGGCGCGAGCGCAAGGTGGCCAATGCGCCGGCGCTGCTGGCGACGATGCGCCCCGACGCGCCTGTGCAGGTGGTGCTGACCGGGCATTACGACACGGTGTTTCCGGCTGGCAGTCCGTTCCAGAGCGTGGGGACGCGGGCCGACGGGGCGCTGCACGGGCCGGGGATCGCCGACATGAAGGGCGGCATCTCGGTGATGCTGGCGGCGCTGGAGGCTTTTGAAGGAAGAGGGGGCTCAGGGTTCGCCGGGCGCGAGCGGGTCGGCTGGCGGCTATTGTTGTCGCCGGACGAGGAGGTCGGGTCGCTGGCCTCGGGGCCGGTGCTGGCCAGGATCGGGCGCCTCGGGCATGTGGGGATGACCTATGAGCCGGCGCTGGCCGACGGCACGCTGGCCGCCGGGCGCAAGGGCAGCGGCAACTTCCACGTCAAGGTGACCGGGCGCTCGGCCCATGCCGGCCGGGCCTTCGACGAGGGGCGCAACGCCATCACGGCGGCGGCGCGGATCGCCGGGGCGCTGGACGGGCTGAACGGCGGGCGCGACGGGGTGACGGTCAATGTCGCCCGGATCGACGGCGGCTCGGCGCTGAACGTGGTGCCCGACGTGGCGGTGGTGCGGTTCAATGTGCGGTTCCCGGACGCCGACGCGGCGCGCTGGCTCGAGGGCGGGATCGAGCGGGCCTGTGGCTGTGGGCGCGGTGAGGGGTTGGCGGTGAAGATGTTCGGCGGGGTGACGCGTGCGGCCAAGCCGTTCAACGGCGCGCAGGCGGCGCTGTTTGGGGCGGTGCGCGAGGTCGGGGCGGCGCTGGGGCAGGAGATCGCCTGGAAGCCGTCGGGCGGGGTGTGCGAGGGGAATAATCTGTTCGCCGTGGGGCTGCCCAATGTCGATACGCTGGGCGTGCGCGGCGGGGACATCCACAGCGAGGACGAGTTCGCCTGGCCGGACAGTTTTGTCGAGCGGGCGCAGCTGTCGGCGCTGATGCTGATGAAGATGGCGAGCGGGGAGGTGGATGCCTTGGCGCTGCGTCGGATGATGGATGAGGTTTCGGCGTGAGGACGGCAGGCGGCGGGGGGGACCCCCTCGGTTTGGCTCGCTTGCAGCGCTCGCCAAAGCCACTCCCCCATTACATGGGGGAGAGCGAAGCGGTTTCGCTCTCCGCCCGCTTGCGGGCGGAGGACGGTTCGGAGCGTGAGCGACGGACCAGGAGGCGGGCCCACCAGCGGTCGTGCGCCACGATGTTTGGAGAGTTTTGATGTTCGTCGTGCGGCCCGCGGGGCCTTCGGATTTCGACACCCTGATGGAGCTGGCCGTGCTGTCGGGGCGGGGGTTTACCAGCCTGCCCGAGGACGAGCCGACCCTGCGTGAGCGGCTGGCGCTGTCGGCGGCCAGTTTCGAGGGGACGGTGGCGCCGCCGGAGGCCTGGTACACCCTGATGCTGGAGGATGCGTCCGACGGGACGATCGCCGGCGTGGCCGGGGTGAAGGCCGGGGTGGGGCTGAAGCGGCCGCACTTTTCGCTTCGCGTCGTCACCTTGGCGCAGTCGTCGCCGACCCTGGAGCTGCGGTTCGATCACCAGGCGCTGGTGATGGTCAATGAATGCGCCGGCTGGTCGGAGGTGGGCTCGCTGTTCCTGCGGCCGGAGAAGCGCAAGGGCGGGGCCGGGCGGTTGCTCGCGCAATCGCGCTACATGCTGATCGGCATCGAGCCGGCGCGGTTCGCCGAGATGGTGCTGGCCGAGCTGCGCGGCTGGTTCGACGAGGACGGGTCGTGCCCGTTCTGGGACCATGTGGCCGGGCGGTTCTTCCCGCTGGCCTTCGATGAGGCCGACCGGATGAGCGCCTCGACCAACGGGCAGTTCATTCTGGACCTGGCGCCAAGGCATCCGATCTATGTCGGCCTGTTGCCGATGGAGGCGCGGGCGGTGATCGGCAAATGCCACCGCGAGGGCGAGGCGGCGCGGGCCATGCTGGAGCGGGAGGGCTTCCGCTTCCACGGGTTGGTCGACCTGTTCGACGCCGGGCCGACGGTGAGCTGCCACCGGGACGACATCAAGACGGTCAAGGAGGCGCGGCGGCTGACCGTGGCCATCGGCACGGACGAAGAGGCCTATGGCGAGGAGGCGCTGGTCTCGACCACGGCCATCGGGAGCTTCCGGGCGGTGCGGACGCCGGTGCTGGTCGACGGGGTCAAGGCGATCATGAGCCGGGAGGCGGCCGAGGCGCTGCAGCTTGGCGAAGGCGAAGCGGTGAGTGTGAAATCGTGAGCAAGGGCAACTACATCGACGGCGCCTGGCGGCCGGGGCATGGCGTGGAGTTCGTCTCGGTCGATCCGGCGACGGAGGAAGTGGTCTGGGCCGGGGCGGCTGCGAGCGCGGCGGATGTCGAGCGGGCCGTGGCGGCGGCGCGGGCGGCCTTCCATCCCTGGGCCGACCTGCCGCGCGAGGAGCGGGTGGCGGCCTTGCGGCGCTATCAGGCGGGGCTGAAGGCCATGCAGCCGGCCTTCGCCGAGGCCATCGCGCGGGAGACCGGCAAGGCGCTGTGGGAGACCACGGCCGAGGTCGGCTCGATGATCGCCAAGGTCGACGCCTCGATCGCCGCCTATGACGAGCGGACCGGGGTGCGGGAGAGCGCCACGGGGTTCGGGCGGGCGGTGTTGCGGCACCGGGCCCATGGGGTGATGGCGGTGTTGGGGCCGTACAATTTCCCGGTCCATCTGCCCAACGGCCATGTCGTGCCGGCGCTGCTGGCCGGGGACACGGTGGTGTTCAAGCCGTCGGAGGAGACGCCGTGGTCGGGCGAGATCATGGCTCAGGTCCTGGAGACCGCCGACCTGCCGCCGGGGGTGTTCAACCTGGTCCAGGGCGGGCGGGAGACCGGGGCGGCGCTGATCGACCAGGACATCGACGGCCTGTTGTTCACCGGCAGCGGGGCGGCGGGGGCGCACTTCAGGCGCCATTTCGCCGAGCGGCCGCATGTGATCCTGGCGCTGGAGCTGGGGGGGAACAATCCGCTGGTGGTGTGGGACGCGGTGGACGCGGAGGCGGCGGCGGCGCTGGTCGTGCAGTCGGCCTTCATCACCACCGGGCAGCGGTGTTCGTGCGCGCGGCGGCTGGTGCTGCCGGAGGGGCGTGAGGGCGACGCGGTGCTGGAGGCGCTGCTGGCGCTGACCGACCGACTTAGGATCGGGCCGTGGAATGGCGAGGAGCCGTTCATGGGGCCGCTGATCCACGCCCGCGGGGCCAATGCGGCACGTGAGGCGGCGGGCAAGCTCGGCGGCGTGGCGTTGCGGGCGCCGGGGAAGATCGCCGGTTTGAGCGAGGCCTTCATCACCCCGGGCATCTATGACGTCGGCCATCACGAGACGCCGGACGAGGAGATCTTCGCGCCGATCCTGCAGGTGCGGCGGGCGGCGACCTTCGACGGGGCGATGAGTTTGGCCAACCATACGCGCTATGGGCTGTCGGCGGGGTTGATCAGCGATGACGCGGCGCTGTGGACGCGGTTCCAGCAGCGGATCCGGGCCGGGGTGGCCAACTGGAACCGGCCGACCACCGGGGCGGCGGGGACGGCGCCGTTCGGGGGCCTCGGCGACAGCGGCAACCACCGGCCGAGCGCCTACTACGCGGCCGACTACTGCGCCTATCCGGTGGCCAGCTTCGAGGCCGACCGGGTGGTCTCGACGCTGGGTGAGATCAGGGGGCTGAAGTCGTGACGGCGATCCCTCCTGCTGTCATCCTCCGGCCGCGCAGCGGACCGGGGGACCCAAGGCGGCTCTGGACAGACTCTCGGCAGTTTTCACGCGGACATTTGGGTCCCCCGGTCGCCCTGCGGGCGCCGGAGGATGACAGGGTAGGGGGGCGCGCATGACCGCCGCCGTCGAAGCCAACTGCGACGGCCTCGTCGGCCCGACCCACAGCTTCGCGGGGCTGGCGCCGGGGAACCTGGCCAGCGAGATCCACAAGGGCGAGCCGTCGAACCCGCGCGGGGCGGTGGTCGAGGGACTGTCGAAGATGCGCCTTCTCCACGACCTGGGCCTGCCCCAGTTCGTGCTGCCGCCGCATGAGCGGCCGGATGTGGCGTTCCTGCGGTCGCTGGGGTTTGGCGGGACCGACGCCGCCGTCGTCGAGGCGGCGGGGCGGACGGCGCCGGAACTGCTCAACACCGCCTGCTCGGCCAGTCCGATGTGGGCCGCCAACGCCGCCACGGTGACGCCGAGCGCCGACGCCGCCGATGGGCGTGTGCATTTCACCCCGGCCAACCTGCTGACCAACCTGCACCGCAGCCTGGAGGGGGAGCAGACCACGCGGTCCCTGCGCCGGCTGTTCCCGGACGAGGCCCGTTTCGCTGTCCACGACCCGCTGCCGGCCCAACCGCACTTCGCCGACGAGGGCGCCGCCAACCATGTGCGGCTCTGCGCCGACCACGGCGAGGCGGGGGTCAACCTGTTCGTCTGGGGGCGCGACGCCTGGGAGGCCTGGAGCGGGCGGTTCCCGGCTCGGCAGACGCGGCAGGCTTTCGAGGCGGTGCGGCGCCGGCACGGGGCCGGCGGGGCGGTGTTCGCGCGGCAGGCGCGGCGGGCCATCGAGGCGGGGGTGTTCCACAACGACGTGGTCTGCGTGGGCGCCAAGCAGTGCCTGTTCTTCCATGAGGCCGCCTTCGAGGACCGCGCCGCCGTCGAGGCCGACATCCGCGGCGTTGCGGGCTTCGAGCCGGTGTTCGTCGAGGTCGCCGAGGCTGACCTGCCGCTGAGCGAGGCGGTGAAGAGCTACCTGTTCAACTCCATGCTGATCAGCCTGCCCGGCGATGACCGGCTGACCCTGATCGCGCCGACGGAGGTCGCCGAGACGCCGCGCGCCCATGCGGTGGCGCAGGGGCTGGTCAGCGGCAACGGCCCGATTGGCCGGGTGGAGTACGTCGACGTCCGCCAGTCGATGCGCAACGGCGGCGGACCGGCCTGCCTGCGGCTGCGGGTGGTGTTGACGCAAGGCGAGCTGGCCGCGGCCAATCCCGGCCAGCGCTTCGACCCGGCCCTGCAGCAGCGCCTCGAGGCCTGGGCCGGGGCGCGGTATCGCGACCGGCTGCTGCCGGCCGACCTGGCCGATCCGTCGCTATTGGTGGAGAGCCGGACGGCGCTGGACGAACTGACCCAGATCCTGGACCTGGGCTCGGACTTCTATCCGTTCCAGCGCTAGCCGCCGCGCAGGCGGGCCAGGGCCTCGGGAAACCGCCGTGACAGCGGCGCGACCACCCCGCCGATGGTGACCGCGTAGTCGCCGCTGCCTTCCGGCGAGAGCTCGGTCACCCGGGCGGCGTTGACCAGCCAGGAGCGGTGGGTGCGGACGAAGCCCTGTTCGGCGAGCTTCGCCTCCAGGCTGGCCAGGGAGGCGCGCATCAGCGGTTTGCGGCCGTCGGCCAGGTGGAACTCGGCGTAGTTGCCGGCCGAGGAGACGGCCAGGATGTCGGCGACATTGGCGCGGACCAGCTTGGCCCCGTCGCGGATGTCGAAGGTGGCGGGTTCGCACACGGGCGGCGGCATGGCGGCGGCGACGATGCGCTCGCGAACCAGCCAGAAGGCCAACATGATGATGCTGTAGGAGACGGCGTCCTTGCGGAATTCGTAGGGGAACCGCTCCAGCCAGTTTCCGAAATCGTAGGTCTCGCCGAGAGCGCCCCAGATCAGGTGGCGCAGCAGGACGAAGCCGGCGACGTGGACCAGGGAGAACAGCAACAGCACGGCCGCGTGGATGGCCAATGTCCGCCACCAGGGCAGGCTGTTGAGCGGCACGCGGCGCACAGTCAGCCAGGGCAGCCAGATCATCGCCAGGCCGGCAATGGCGCTGGTGACTTCGCCGACGACCACGCCCCGAGTCGGGTCGCCGGGATTGTCGGCCATGAAGGTCAGGACGTTGACGCTGTTCAGCGCCACCACGAACAGGGTCACGCCGGCCAGGCACAGCCAGAAGGCGCGGCGGTCGGCGAGCTTGGCGGCGACTTGCGCGGCGCTGTTCGTCCCGGATGCGTCGCCGTTCGTCACAGGCCGCTCCCGCTGGTCACCGGTGCGGCGCCGGACAGCCCGACGGTCTTGGCGGCGGGGCAGGGCCCGCGCCATCCCTGCTGGCCATCGTTCGCCACTAGCGGAGCCATCCCGTGAATTCCGACCTCTCCCTCGACCGCCGCCATGACCTCGACTGGATCCGAGTCGGGGCATTCGGCCTGCTCATCCTCTACCATGTCGGCATGTTCTACGTGCCCTGGGACTGGCACGTGAAGAGCCCGCATCCGGTGGCGTGGCTGGAGCCGGTCATGCAGCTGACCAATCCCTGGCGGCTGACCCTGCTGTTCCTGGTCTCGGGGGCGGCGACGCGGTTCATGGCCGACAAGATGAAGCCGGGGGCTCTGGCCGGGTTGCGGACGGCGCGGCTGCTGCCGCCGTTGCTGCTGGCCATGGTGCTGATCGTGCCGCCGCAGTCCTACTATGAGCTCATCGAGAAGGCGCCGCAGTTCACCGACAGCTACCTGACCTTCTGGGGCAGGTATCTGACCGCCTCGGGGAACTGGTGCAAGGACGGTGAGTGCCTGATCACCCCGACCTGGAACCACATGTGGTTCGTCGCCTACCTGTTCCTCTACACCCTGCTGCTGGCCCTGCTGCTGTGGCTGGCGCCGAAGGCGTTCAAGGTGGCTGAGGCCGCGCTCGACCGCCTGCCGGCCTGGGCGCTGATCGTCGTTCCCGTGGTCGTGCTGGCGGTGATGCGGCTGGTGCTGTTTCCGATGTTCGAGGTCACCCACGCCCTGGTCGACGACTGGTACAACCACGCCGTCTCGCTGAGCGCCTTCTTCTTCGGCTTCCTGACCGCCAAGTCGCCGTCCGTGAAGGCCGGGTTCGAGAAGGCCCGCTGGCCGGCCTTGGCCCTTTGGTTGGCCAGCTGGGCGGTCTGGGCGACCTACGCCTGGATCTGGCGAGGCGACGACGTCGTGCCGCCGGAAGCGCTGCGCCAGGTGATGCGCTGTGTCTGGGCGCTGAACAGCTGGGTGGCCATCGCGGCGGTGCTGGGCTTCGGCGCGCGCCATCTGATGCGGGGCGGGCCGGTCCTGACCTGGCTGACCCTGGCGGTCTTCCCCTTCTACATCATCCATCAGACGGTGATCGTCGTGGCCGGCTACCACCTGGCCAAGCTGGGGCTGTGGCAGCCGCTGGAGGCGGTGATCCTGATCGCCATCACCGTGGCCGGCTGCCTGGTCACCAACGAGGTGGCGCGGCGGATTCCGTTCCTGCGGCCGCTGTTCGGGCTGAAGCTTCAGCCCGCCTTGGCCAAGCGCCCGCCAGCGTTCGCGTAAGCCTGGGTCCCGGTCGTGAAGACGCGGTCCGTCGGCAGGACCGCGTCGATCGGGATGTCGGACGCGGTCGCCAGCTCGGCGTAGATCGGGGCGAAGTCCTGCAGGGTGGCGTCGAGCAGGGCCTGCAGGCCGGGAATGACGAAGTAGACCTGCTGGAAGTCGTCGATGCGGTAGGGGGTGCGCATGGTGCGGACGAGGTCGAAGCCCAGCCGGTTGGGGGAGGGATCGTCGAGGGCGAAGATCGACTCCGTCCGCGAAGAGACGATGCCGGCCCCGTAGATGCGCAGGCCTTTTGGGGTTTCGAGCAGGCCGAACTCGACGGTGTACCAGTAGAGGCGGGCCAGGTTGTGCAGCTGGCCCAGGCCCAGGGCTCGCTGGCCGCCCTTGCCGTAGGCTTCCATGTAGTCGGCGAACACCGGGTCGGTCAGCATCGGCACATGGCCGAAGACATCGTGGAAGATGTCCGGCTCCTGCAGGTAGTCGAGCTGGTCGCGGCGGCGGATGAACTGGCCGGCCGGGAAGCGGCGGTTGGCCAGGTGGTCGAAGAAGACACTGTCGGGGACCAGGCCGGGCACGGCGACGACGCTCCAGCCGGTCAGGCGCTGGAGTTCGACATTGATCTCGTCGAAGTTGGGGATGCCGCCGCGGTGCAGGTTCAGGGCCTGCAGGCCGTGCAGGAACTCATCGCAGGCGTAGCCGGGCAGCAGGGCGGCCTGGCGTTCGTAGAGGATGTCCCAGGTGGCGTGTTCCTGCGCCGTGTAGTCGGCCCAGCCCTGATCGATCGTCCAGTCTTCGCGCGCCCCGGGGGGCGGCGCGGCGGTAAAGCCATCGGCGCTCATGGGGTGAGAGTACGTCGTGTTGTGGGGAATGTTCCGCCGGATTTTGCTGGGAAAGCCAATTTTGGCGGAAGGAAGTTGCTTGTCCGGGCCACCCCCTCGCTGCCGTCATCCTAGGGCTTGTCCCTAGGATCCCGCTGTCCGCTATCCCTCACTGTGGGGTGGAGGCGCGGCCGCGCCTCCAAGGCTTGGGCTTGTCGCGGCTGAACCCGGGATCCTAGGCACAAGTGTTCAGCCCGGGGACATGCCTGACAGGTGTTCGGGGACATAGC